>NZ_JAUZMZ010000400.1:0-643 GCF_036327435.1 Rhodococcus chondri
CTCGGTCGGGTCGTCGCGCCGCCGGGATCGTTCAACAACGAGCTCGGGCACCCGTGGACCGCGCTGCGCGCCACCGCAGACACCCGATTTCTCGTGCTCGAGATGTCGGCGCGCGGACCCCGGCACATCGCGGCGCTCGCCGAGATCGCACCGCCACGCATCGGGGTGGTGCTCAACGTGGGCACCGCTCATCTCGGTGAGTTCGGATCCCAGGAGGTCATCGCCCGGACCAAGGGTGAACTCGTGGAGGCGCTGCCGTCCGCCGCCGACGGCGGGGTCGCGATCCTCAACGCGGACGATCCACTGGTGGCGAAGATGGCCGACCGGACGCGGGCGCGGGTCGTGTGGGTGGGCAGCGGACCGTCGGCCGATCTCCGAGCCGAAGACATCCACCTCGACGACCAGGCCCGGGCGTCGTTCACCCTGGTCGTCCGGAACGGCGCGGTGCACTCCGGCCCCGGCGCACAGAGCGAGCGGTCGGTACCCGTCACCTTGGCAGTGCACGGAGAGCATCAGGTGGGGAACGCACTGGCGGCGGTGGCCGTGGCCCTCGAATGCGGCGCGACCCTCGACCAGGCCGCGGCCGCGCTGGCCGGAGCCTCGGCAGTGTCGGCGCATCGGATGGCCGTGCACACCCGCGCCG
>NZ_JAUZMZ010000401.1:0-628 GCF_036327435.1 Rhodococcus chondri
GCGGCGGCGATCGCCCGGTTGGGGTCGTCGTAGCGGCGCGACGAGGTGACGAGAGCCTTCGCGACCTCACTCGGCTGAGGTTCGAGTAACCGCGGCCCGTTCCCCCCGTCCGCGTAGAGCCGAATGACGTCGGGGGACCTGATGAGCAGATTCGGAACATACGCCGACGATCCGAGCACCGTCATGAGGCGTTCCGCCACCGACGGCTCGTCCCGCAACACCCGCAAGAACCACGCGGTGTCGTACAGGGCATCGGAAAGCCGACGGTATGCGAGAAGCCCGGCGTCGGGATCGACTGTGTCACCGAGGAATTCGAGCAGTTGCGGCAACAGCAACGCTTGGATCCGCGCCTTTCTGGACGCGCCGCCCGAAAGGGCGGTCAGATGCTCGAGAGCGTGTTGCGGTGCGCCGTAGCCGAGTGCGGCGAGCTGCCGGGTCGCGGCGTCCGGCGACAGCCGGACCGCGTCCTTCTCGATGCGGGTCACCGATTCGAGCAGAGGCCGGTAGAACAGCCGTGCGTGCAGCTTGCGTACGCGGGCCGAGTTGCGCTTGATCTCCGACTCGAGAACGCCGAGCGCATCGTGCCGGCCGTCCGGCCGCATGTGCGCGGCCCGGGCGAGCCATCGCA
>NZ_JAUZMZ010000402.1:0-593 GCF_036327435.1 Rhodococcus chondri
GTGGCTCGGCGGCCGGAACCCCGACGAGCGCGCACCCTTCGGCTGCCGCGACCCGCGCGGTCGATCCGGCCGGCACCGGGCACGCTGCTGCCCCGGCGAGCACTGCCCGCCGGGACTCGGCACCCGATCACGACCGCGTCGGCGGCATCGATACCGGAACCGATGTCGAGCACTTCGCCGACGGGCGCACGGTGGTGTCCGCCGTGCTGGGCGCCGAGCCGGTCCGGTGATCGGTCCACGCGGTGTCTTCACCACACCCGATCTTCTCGGACCGGTTGTCGTCACCGCCGAGCAACTGCAGGTGCTCGTCGAACGCGTCGCTGTCGCGGAGATGCCGGTGGTCCTCGACCACCGGCACGATCACGACACGGCCGACAGCCTGACGGCGGCGCTCGCCGCCGCGGAAGAATCGCTCGTCGCGCGCGGGCTCCTCCGTTCCGGGCAGACGCATCCCGAACTCGGAGACCGGGTGCGCATCCTCGGCCGGCCGCGGGGGGAAATCGCGGTGCGCCGGTGCGGGGAAGACGGCGTCGGGCGGCTCTGCGGGGCGCCCGACAGCGCGGGACGCGGCGTCTCCGACACGGCCGAACGTA
>NZ_JAUZMZ010000403.1:0-582 GCF_036327435.1 Rhodococcus chondri
TCGGCGCGCAGCGAGCGGGTGTCGGCGGCGGAGAACCGCACGGACCCGGTGCGGGAACGTATCTCGCCCTCGTCGGCCACCGACAGCACCGCGGTGAAACCGACACCGAATCGTCCGACGCCTCCGGCCTTGCTCGACGCGCGCAGCGCCGTCAGCGCCTGCACTCCCGCTTCGTCGAGCGGTTCCCCGGTGTTCGCGACGTGCAGTTCGGTGCCCTCGCACCACACTCGCAGTGTTCCGGCCACTGCCGCGCGGCTCGCGGCGTCGGCCGCGTTCTGGGCCAATTCGGTGAGCACCCGGTCGCGGTAACCGGCGCGCACCAGAGCCGCCTCGGTGGCAGCGTCTTCCCGCAGCCGTGTCGGCGAGGATCGCCACGCGGATCCGAGGCCGTCCCGCAGCGCCGCGGTGCCGAACGACTCCGCGGGGTGGGGTCGGGACACGTCAGTCGGTCTGTTCCGGCTGTTCCGGCCGTTCCGGCTGTTCGGTCTGTTCGGGTTGTTCGGGTTGTTCGGGCTGTGCGGGCTGTGCGGGCTGTTCGGGCGCGGTCTCACGTCCGGCCGGCAGCTCCACGATCTCCACGGC
>NZ_JAUZMZ010000404.1:0-568 GCF_036327435.1 Rhodococcus chondri
GCGTGCGCACCGAGGACGAGGCCCGCGCGGTGCTGCGCGGCGTGCTCGTCGACGAACTGCGTCCCGAACTGGACCGGTCCATCCGAGCGCTTCCGCACGACGACCACCCGTCGGTCCTGCTCGTGGTCGGCGTCAACGGCACCGGGAAGACGACCACTACCGGCAAGCTCGCGCGCGTCCTCGTCGCCGACGGCCGCAGGGTCCTGCTCGGCGCGGCGGATACCTTCCGAGCGGCCGCGGCCGACCAGCTGCAGACGTGGGCAGAACGTGTCGGCGCCGAGGTCGTGCGCGGGAAGGAAGGCGCCGACCCGGCTGCCGTCGCCTTCGACTCGGTCGCGCGGGGCATCGACGACGGTGTCGACGCCGTCCTCATCGACACCGCGGGCCGGTTGCACACCAAGACCGGATTGATGGACGAGCTGGGCAAGGTCAAAAGGGTGGTGGAGAAGAAGGCCGCGGTCGACGAGGTCCTGCTGGTCCTCGACGCCACGATCGGACAGAACGGCCTGATGCAGGCTCGCGTGTTCGCCGACGTCGTCGACATCACCGGTGTCGTGCTCACCAAGCT
>NZ_JAUZMZ010000405.1:0-561 GCF_036327435.1 Rhodococcus chondri
AGTTCGAGGTGTNCTGGAACGAATTGCTGACCGCCACTGCCGAGCAGCTGCGCGCTCACGCGCCCGGCGTGGAGAGCTGAAGGTGCGCGAATCCGTCGCGGCAGCAGGCCGCGATTGGCCAGGTCGTACACCGCGGGCATCAGCTTTCGCCGAGCCAGATCGCCGGTGACCCCGAAGATCACCAGGGCACAGGGCCCGGCGATGCGGGGGAGCCGGCGATCCCGGTTGTCCCGGAGCGGGTTGACCCACCGTGCCGCGACGGATTCGCGCACCTTCAGCTCTCCACGCCGGGCGCGTGAGCGCGCAGCTGCTCGGCAGTGGCGGTCAGCAATTCGTTCCAGGACACCTCGAACTTCTCGACGCCCTCGTCCTCGAGCTTGCGGAAGACTTCCGGCAGATCGACGCCGAGCGAGGCTAGCGCGTCGAAGACGTGCTGGGCATCGGCCGCGGCACCGGTGACCGTGTCGCCGGTGATCGCACCGTGATCGGCAACCGCCTCGAGCGTCTTCTCCGGCATCGTGTTCACGGTGTTCGGGGCGACCAGCTCGGTGACGTACATGG
>NZ_JAUZMZ010000406.1:0-556 GCF_036327435.1 Rhodococcus chondri
TCGAACATCGCCCGGGCCTGCCGACGACTGGCCGCCAACCCTGACCACGCGGTCGACCTGGTCCTGAACGCATGAAACTGCAGGTCACAGCCCCGGAAGTCAACAACTACGGCACCCTGGTCATGGACCCACCCTGACCCGGACGAGCGGCGAATCGGTGGCCTGTCTGCTCACGGCAGACGGACCGGGTAGAAGCCCGGTCCGTGGTCTTCGGGATGCCTGCCCTACTCCACGGTCAGCGTTCGAAGACGTGCTTGATCTTCTGCCCCGCCTCTTTGATCTTGCTCCCGGCCTGCTTTGCGTGTCCCTTGGACTGTTCTCTTCTTCCCTCGGCCTCCAGGCGTTCGTTTCCCGTGGCCTTGCCCACCGTCTTCTTGACGGCCCCCTCGGCGGTTTGCGCCTTGTCCCGGATCTTCTTCCCGATGTCCATGGCGGATTCGTCTTTCCACTTCGGTGACCGGCCGGCGCACGGTCGCGGTACTTCCTAGTCAACGCCGCTTTCCGCCGCCGGTCAACGCTGCCGATCGGCTTATCTATGGGGCAAGCGGCACTGTTC
>NZ_JAUZMZ010000407.1:0-556 GCF_036327435.1 Rhodococcus chondri
GTCCACGAGCGCCTCGTCCGGACCGGTCGTGGCCGAAACCCCGGCTACGTTTCCTGTGGTGTTCGCGCTGTCGGCGCTCGCGTCCCTGTCCGATACGGCGGTGCCGATCGCGCGGCCGCCCGCGGCGAGCACCGCGATCGCCGCGGCGGCGGCCCCGACAACCTCGAACTTGCGCGCGCGCGACCGCAGCGGTTCGGCCGGTTCCGGAGCGACGACCGCCGGGCGACGGATGGGGCCGGTGGTCACCGCACGCAACTCGGGTTCGGGCTCGGGCACGGTGACGGGCAGGTCCGCGACGGGAGACGCGACCACGGCCCGGGCGGGGGTCGACGCGGCCGCTGCGGCAGTGAGCGCCGCGCCGTGGGCCACGGTGTGCGCCGGGTGTGGCGCTGCCGTGACCGGCAATCCCAGCCGGGACGAAATGATCTCCGCGACAAGGGGTATGGATCCTCCACCGCCGACGAGAAGGGCACGGCTCAAATCGGACGGGTCGATCCCGGCTGCGCGCAGTGCTTCCCGCACGGTGGACACGGACGACTCCAGCGGTCCCCGTGCG
>NZ_JAUZMZ010000408.1:0-553 GCF_036327435.1 Rhodococcus chondri
ACGCGGCCGAGGTCGGCGAGTCGCCGCAGGGTCGTCATGATCTGCCGGTCCAGCGCGGGGTCGAGCCCGGAGGTCGGCTCGTCGAGGATCAGCAGTGACGGACCGGTGAGCAGTTCCAGTGCCACCGACGCGCGTTTGCGCTGACCGCCGGAGAGCCGGTCGACCCGGGTGTCGGCGTGCGCGGTCAGATGCAATTCGGAAAGCACGTGTTCGATGACCTCGTCGCGATCGGCGCGGTCGGTGTCGGGCGGCAGGCGCAGCTCCGCGGCATAGCCGAGTGCCTGGCGCACCGTGAGCTGGCGGTGCAGCACGTCGTCCTGCGGCACGAGCCCGATCCGGGACCGGAGCGACTGATAGTCCGAATGCACACTGCGGCCGTCGAATTCGACGACGCCGTCGCTCGGTGCGGTGGTGCCGGATACGACCTTGGCGATCGTGGATTTGCCCGCCCCGGACGGACCGATGACGGCGGTGAGACTGCCCGGGGACGCCGCGAAGGTCACGTCGTCGAGCAGGCGTTTGCCGTTGTCGATGGTCAGCGCCACACCGTGGA
>NZ_JAUZMZ010000409.1:0-550 GCF_036327435.1 Rhodococcus chondri
GCGCCAGAACGACAGCTGCCGCGCCGCCACCGACTCCGGATCGCCGACGGTGCCGAGGAGGTCGCGCTGCCACAGCGCGTAGTCGGCGTACTGGACCGGCAGCGGCTCCCAGGCCGGGGCGTCGCCGGCGCTGCGGGCGCTGTAGGCGGCGACGAGGTCGCGGGCCAGGGCCTGCATGGACCAGCCGTCGATCGCGATGTGGTGCACGACCAGGACGAGTACGTGGCTGTCGTCGCTCTCGCGCAGCACAGTGAGCGCGGTGGGGATCTCGCGGGTGACGTCGAAACCGCGGCCGATGACCTCGCGGAGCTGCTCGTCGAGCCGGCCGGTCAGCGGATCGACCGTGAGCGTGCGCTCGCCGAGGGCGTCGGCGACCGGGACGATCTGCTGGTACGGGCCGGCGTCGGAGTCCGGGTAGCGGGTGCGCAGCGTTTCGTGCCGGCCGAGGATGTCGGTGACGGCCGCGCGCAGCGCGTCGAGGTCCAGGATGCCGGTCAGCCGCAGGGTGACGGCGACGTTGTAGGCGCCGGAGTCCGGGTCGAAGCGGTTG
>NZ_JAUZMZ010000040.1:0-34048 GCF_036327435.1 Rhodococcus chondri
ACGGATTGTCGCCCCGGGCCCTTGCCGCGCACGGTGCCGCGCTCGTCGGTGCCCTCGCGCAGGCGCTGCCGCGGCACCTGTCGATCGCGCCGCCGGTGGTCGCGACATCGGCCCGCGTGGCGCTCGGCGACCATATCGGTGCGGCTCTCGGCGTACGCACCCTCGTCGTACTGATCGGGGAGCGGCCGGGGCTGTCCGTCGCGGACAGTGTGGGCGCGTACCTCACCCACGACCCGAGGCCGGGGCGGGCGGATTCGGAACGCAATTGCGTGTCGAACATCCATCCGCCGGACGGCCTGGGGTACGCGGAGGCTTCGCGGGTGCTCGCCGGTCTCGTGGACGGTGCGCGCAGACTGGGCCGTTCCGGGATCGAACTCAAGGACACGACCCCGCGCGGTGCGGTGGAGGGTGCATAGCCCGCACGGGGGAGGGTGAGCCAGAATCGACCTACGGGTCCGTCCGGGCTCGCCGGGGTGCGGTGTCCTTCAGGGGCGGCAAGGAGTGAGCGATGGCCTTCGCGGGCAATGTGGACGAGTTGGCACTGTTGCAGACGGTGCAGTTGAAGAAGCAGATCACCGCGGAGGTGCTGGCCGCGCACCTCGGTGTCTCGGTGTCGGCGGGCAAGGCCGCGGCCACGGCTCTCCTCGAGCAGGGCAAGGTGGAATCGGTCGGCGACGCAATCAGACTGACCGATAAGGGAATCACCGAGTTGAAGGATCAGCTCGACGCGGAGCGGGTGTCGATCGACGAGGAGTCGATTGCCGAACTCTTCGAGCAGCTCGGTCCGCTGGACGACGAGTTGGAGGCTTTGCTCGCACGGTCCGAGGCCGACGGCTTCGTCGACGCGTTGATCTCGCTGGATCGCAAGGCGCAGAACTTGTTCGACGACGTCTCGGCGTTCGTCCCGCGTCTGGCGCGGTATCAGGACCTGTTCGGCGAGGCCCTCGACAAGATCAAGGGCGGCTCGCTGGCGTGGGCGACAGCGGGGAACATCGATTCGTACGCCGTGGTGTGGCGTGAGATGAAGGCGGAACTCGCGGGGGCCGCCGGTAGCTGAGCACACGCTGCGCTGCTCGGAAAAGCACTCCGTCAAAGTCTTTCGTTCGCCACACTATGTGACCCCCCTCACAGCTACCCCCTTCCGGGGGTAGTGGTGGGGTGAGGCGAATCACTACCTTTCATCCATCCGCGGCGGACCGACGCCCGCGGTTCGGACGGACAGACGGAGGACCGACGTGACCAGTGTGTCGACACCCGGGGTCGAACCCCCAGCGCCACCGGCGCCGCGGCGCTCGAACACCGCATCACCCGCCACAAAGGGCGGCCCCGGAATTCGGCGAGTCGCTGTCGCAAGCTGCATCGGCACGACCATCGAGTTCTACGACTTCTTCATCTACGGCACCGCCGCCGCACTGGTCTTCCCGACCGTGTTCTTCCCGGCGCTCGGCGCCACCGCGGGAACGGTGGCGTCGTTCGCAACGTTCGCGGTCGCGTTCATCGCACGGCCGGTCGGCGCGGTCCTGTTCGGTCACTTCGGTGACCGCATCGGACGCAAGAAGACGCTGGTATCGACCCTGCTCCTGATGGGCATCTCGACGCTGCTCATCGGTCTGCTGCCCGGCGCCGGAACGATCGGAGTCGCGGCCCCGATCATCCTGGTGCTCCTGCGATTCGCGCAAGGATTCGCGGTCGGCGGTGAATGGGCCGGCGCGACCCTGCTCACCGCGGAATACGCGCCACCGGGCAAACGCGGTCTGTATGCGATGTTCCCGCAGCTCGGCCCCGCGATCGCATTCGCGCTGTCCAGTGGCACGTTCCTGTTCACCGGTATGGCTCTCGGCGACACCAACCAGGCATTCCTCGACTACGGCTGGCGAATCCCGTTCCTGTTCAGCATTGTGCTCGTCGGTATCGGGCTCTACATGCGCCTGGCGATCGAGGAGACGCCGGTCTTCCGTGCCGAATCCTCCGCCGCAGACATCGCGTCGGCCCAGGATCCCGCGCAGAAGCGCACGCTTCCGTTCCTCGATGCCGTGCGCTTCCAGTACAAGGAGATCCTGCTCGCAGCCGGGGCCCTGGCAATCATGTTCGCCTTCTTCTACATGGGCACCGCCTACCTGACGAGCTACGCCACCAAGACCCTCGGATTCGATCGTCCGTTCGTCCTGCTCGTGGGTATCGCGTCGTCGGTCGTGTTCGGTATCTCCATCATCCTGTCCGCCCTGTACTCGGACCGGGTCGGCCGCCGCAGGGTCATCATGGTCTCCTGCGCCTTCTCGGTCCTCTGGGCTCTCGCGCTCTTTCCGCTGCTCGACACCGGCTCCCCCGTCGCATTCGTGGTCGGCATGATGGTCACGCTCGCCATCTTCGGAATTGCGTACGGTCCGTGCGGCGCATTGCTGCCCGAAATGTTCGCAACCCGATACCGTTACACGGGTGCCGGGCTGGGTTACAACCTCGCGGGTGTCCTCGGTGGAGCCATCCCGCCGTTGCTTGCCGCCCCGCTCGCCGCGTCTTTCGGTGGCATCGCCATCGGAATCATGCTCGCAGCGTTCGGTCTTCTCAGCCTGGTCTGCACCGCGGCCATGGTCGAAACACGCGACCGCGCACTCTGACGCCGAGACGGTCGCCCGAAGTTATCGGGCGGCCGTCTTGTGGCGTATCACCCTATTTACGAAGGAGAATCCGATGCCCGGCATCACGGCCGACGCCCTGCCCAGCTATGCGCAGGGCGCATGGGATGTCCCGCTTCTCGGGGACACCATCGGCGACAACCTCGACCGCACCGTTGCCCGCCACGGCGACCGTGAGGCGCTCGTCGACCGCGCCGCGGGTAGACGCTGGACGTACACCGAGCTCGCCGCCGACGTCGACGCACTCGCTCTCGGACTGCTCGATGCCGGTATCGGGAAGGGCGACCGGGTGGGAATCTGGGCGCCCAACTGTGCCGAGTGGGTGCTCGTGCAGTACGCGACCGCGAAGATCGGCGCGATCATGGTCAACATCAACCCCGCGTACCGGTCCCACGAACTGCAGTATGTGCTCGAGCAGGCCGGGGTTCGAATGCTCGTGTCCGCTGCGGAGTTCAAGACCTCGAACTATGCGGCGATGATCGAGCTCGTCCGCGGAAACTGCCCCGAACTCGAAGACGTCGTGCTCCTGGGCTCGTCACGGTGGGACGAGATTGCCGCCGCCGGCCGAGCCGCACTCGCAGCCGATCGCGCGCCTCTGGACGCAGCTGCGGCGAACCTGTCGCCCGATGACGCCATCAACATCCAGTACACCTCGGGCACAACGGGTTTCCCCAAGGGGGCCACGCTGAGCCACCACAATGTCCTCAACAACGGATTCTTCGTCGGGGAGCTCGTCCACTACACCGAAGAAGACAAGGTGTGTCTTCCCGTACCGCTCTATCACTGCTTCGGAATGACCATGGGCAATCTCGCCTGCACGAGCCACGGTGCGACCATTGTGCTTCCGGGTCCCGCGTTCGATCCGGCCGCTACCCTCGCCGCGGTCGCGGAGGAACGGTGCACCTCGCTCTACGGCGTGCCGACCATGTTCATCGCCGAACTCGCCGATCCCGGTTTCGACGACTACGACCTGACGAGTCTGCGCACCGGCATCATGGCCGGCTCGCCGTGCCCCGTCGAGGTGATGAAGCAGGTGCTCGAGCGCATGGGGATGACCGAGGTCTCCATCTGTTACGGGATGACCGAGACCGCACCGGTGTCACTGCAGACCCGCAGCGACGACACCATCGAGCAACGGGTGAGCACCGTCGGCCGGGTCGGACCCCACCTCGAGGTCAAGATCGTGGACCCGTCCACGGGCCTGACGGTGCCGCGCGGTGAGCCGGGGGAGCTGTGCACCCGCGGGTATTCGGTGATGCTCGGCTACTGGAACGAACCGGGGAAAACCGCCGAGGCGATCGACACCGCACGGTGGATGCACACCGGCGACATCGGAGTCATGGACGCCGAGGGTTATGTGTCGGTGACGGGCCGCATCAAGGACATGGTGATCCGCGGCGGTGAGAACATCTATCCGCGCGAGATCGAGGAATTCCTCTACAGCCATCCCGACATCCTCGACGCACAGGTCGTCGGTGTACCCGACGAGAAGTACGGCGAAGAGCTGATGGCCTGGGTCCGCCTGCGGGAGGGCGCGGAACAGCTCGATGCGGAGGCGTTGCATGCGTTCTGCACCGGCAAGCTGGCCCACTACAAGATTCCGCGTTACGTGCACATCGTCGACGAGTTCCCCATGACGGTCACGGGCAAGGTCCGCAAGGTGGCGATCCGGGAACAATCGATCGCGCTGTTGCAGCAGGCGGCCCGGTAAAGGTCCGAAACCGGAAGATGAGACTGTCCCGTGCGGACGGTGGCGAGGGTCATACTTGCCTCCCCCTCGCAGGTGGGAGGTAAACGCATACCGGCGGGTTGGAAACAATTTACTCAAGATCGCACGGGTGCCGACGTCCTGTGGCTATGTTCAAGAGCGGCAGCGGCGTACAGCATGATCGCGATGGCATACGGCAGGTTCGGGTGCCACGAGAGAGGAGCCCGTTATGGGAGAGATCATCGGCACTATCATCTTCGGTGCGGTCATCGGCATTTTGGCCCGCCTGGTCATTCCGGGTAAGCAGGCAATGGGCATGATCATCACCATCATCATCGGCATCGTCGGTGCTCTGATCGGCTACTGGATCTGGGGCATGATCGCCTCGGAAGGCAACGAGGACACCGGTGGCATCGACTGGATCCGATGGATCATCAGCATCATCGTCGCAGTGGTCCTCACCTTGGCCTACACGTCGATGACCCGCGAGAAGCGGTAGCACCGAGCGCAACCGAGGGCCCCGTCCGGAAGATCGGACGGGGCCCTTCGTCGTTCCTCCTCGCCCCGAACCCGCGACCGGATCGGCGACGGCGCGGCATCATCGGAACAGGCGGTGCAACAGAGAGGCAGACGATATGAGCGCGATCCCGGGTCCGGCGTGGCTGTTCTGTCCGGCAGACCGGCCGGAGCGCTACGGAAAGGCGGCGGCCGTTGCCGACGTCGTCGTGCTCGACCTCGAAGGCTCGGTGGCACCCGCCGACAAGGATTACGCGCGTCGCAGTCTGCTCGACCGGTCGCTCGACCCGGCCCGGACAGTGGTTCGGATCAGTGCCGCCGGTACCGACGACTACCGCCGGGATCTGCGCGCGCTCGCCGACACCCCGTACAGCCGGGTGATGCTCTCCGGCTGCGAATCCCCGGAACACGTGACAGCACTCGCGCCGCGTGAGGTGATCGCTCTGATCGAGTCGCCCCGCGGTGCACTGGCCGTCGAGGACATAGCCCTCGCCATGGGGACGATCGGTGTGATGTGGGGCGCCGAAGATCTGCTGGTGGGTCTCGGCGGGCAGTCCAGCCGCCACGACGACGGCACCTACCGGGACGTCGCAAGACATGTACGGTCGTCGACGCTGCTGGCCGCAAAAGCGTTCGGGCGCTGGGCTTTGGACTCGGCGTATCTCGACATCAACGACCACGACGGTCTGCGCACCGAAACCCTCGATGCGGTCGCTGTCGGGTTCGATGCGAAGGTCGCTATCCATCCCGACCAGATCGAGGTGATCCGCCGTGCCTACGAACCGAGCGAATCGCAGGTCGAATGGGCACGTCGCGTTCTCGCCGCGGTGCCCGAATCTCGCGGGGTATTCCGATTCGAAGGGCAGATGGTGGACGCGCCGGTGCTGCGGCATGCAGAGCAGGTTCTGCGCCGGTCGGTCGCGGCGCGCGCCAACGGAGGGAGGTAGACGGTCATGAGTCGGCCACAGCCGCAACAACCACAGTGGGTTCCCACCGACACCGACATCGCCGAGGCGAAGGTCACCGCCTTCGCGCGGTTCGTCGAGCGGCGTCACGCGGTGACGCCGACGGACTACACGGCCCTGTGGAAGTGGTCCGTCGAGTATCCGGGGGACTTCTGGCAGGCAGTGTGGGACTGGTTCGACGTCCGGTCGACCACCGATCCCGGGCCGGCGCTCGCCGACGACTCCATGCCCGGCGCAGTGTGGTTCCCGGGTGCCCGGCTGAACTACGCCGGCCATGTGTTGCGCAACCTGCCCCGCGAGCGCCCCGCGCTGGTGTACCTCGACGAGGAGGGCCGGCGCACGGAGACCAGCGGTGCGGAATTGGCGCGACAGACCGGCGCGTTCGCCGCGACCCTGCGCAGCCACGGTGTCGGACCGGGCGACAGCGTGGTGGGATACCTGCCGAACATTCCCGAGGCCGTCGTCGCGCTGCTCGCAACCGCGAGCCTCGGTGCGACATGGGCGGCCTGCGGACAGGATTACGCGGCTAGGGCCGCGCTGGACCGGCTCGGACAGCTCGAGCCGAAAGTGCTCGTCACCGCCGACGGCTACCGATATGCAGGTACCGATCACGCACGCACCGAACAGGTCACGTGGTTGCGGGAGCACATGCCGACCCTGGCGCTGACCGTGGTGGTGACGCACACCGGGGCGAGGGAGCACGACTCCGTGGTCACCCCGGCGGACCCTGGTGCGGCGACGTGGGCGGACGCCACCGCCGGTGAGCACGCGCTCGTGCCGGTGCCGGTGCCGTTCGACCACCCGCTGTGGGTCGTGTTCTCGTCCGGCACCACCGGCCCGCCGAAAGGCATCGTCCACGGGCACGGTGGTGTGCTGCTCGAACATGCGAAGGCCCTGTCGCTGCAGCTGGACATCGGACCCGACGACATCTTCTTCTGGTACACCAGTCCCAGCTGGATGATGTGGAACTTCCTCGTCGCCGGTCTGGTCGTCGGCGCCACCGTCGTCTGCTACGACGGTGCGCCCTCCCATCCGGATGCGGACCGGCTGTGGCGGATCACCGCGCAGGAACACGTCACGGTGTTCGGGACCAGCCCCGGGTACGTTCTCGCGTGCGCCAAGGCGGGGGTGGTTCCGAGGCGCGATCACGATCTGTCGGCGCTGCGCGCGGTGGGTGTCACGGGTTCGACGTTGCCGTCGTCGTCGTCGCTGTGGCTGGCGGAGAAAGTCGGCGACCGGGTTCAGGTCATGTCGATCACCGGTGGCACCGATGTGGTGTCCGCATTCATCGGTTCCGCGCGCACCGTTCCGGTGTGGCCCGGCGAACTGTCCGTCCCCTGCCTGGGTGTAGCGGTCGATGCCTTCGATGCCGAGGGTCGCCCGGTGCGCGGCGACGTCGGTGAACTCGTGGTGACGGCGCCGATGCCGTCGATGCCGGTGCGGTTCTGGAACGATCCGGACGGCACGCGGTACCGCGATGCCTACTTCTCCGTGTACCCGGGAGTATGGCGGCACGGTGACTGGATATCCATCACCGAACGCGGAACCGTCGAGATGCACGGACGTTCGGATTCGACCCTCAATCGGCACGGTATCCGGATGGGAAGCGCCGACATCTATCAGGTGGTCGAGAAGATGCCGGAAATCGTCGAAGCGCTCGTGCTCGGCGTCGAGCGCCCGGACGGCGGGTACTGGATGCCGCTGTTCGTCGTCCTCGCCGACGGTGTCGTGCTCGACGACACGCTGCGGGAGCGGATCGGCACCGCGATCCGTGAGGAACTGTCGCCCCGGCACGTGCCCGACGACATCATCGCGGCTCCGGGTGTTCCGCATACCCGCACGGGTAAGAAGCTGGAGGTGCCGATCAAGCGGATACTGCAAGGTGCCGACATCGTCCGTGCCGTGGACCGCAATGCGATCGACGCTCCGGAGCTCGTCGACTGGTATCGCGACCGTGGGTGAGCACGGTCACCGAGTTAGTGTGGCCTAACTGGACAGCTCGTTTCCCGAAATGTTCGGATTGGCCCCATGGATGTCGCTATCAACATACTTCTGGTTCTGCACTTCATCGGTCTCGCCGGCATCATCGGCTCCTGGCTGGCCGTCATCAAGCAACCGCGCGTGGTCGCCGGAATGCTGCACGGTGCGATCCTGCAGGTTGTGACCGGCATCGCGCTCGTCGGTCTTCGCGAGGCGCAGGACACGGTAGAGCTGAATCACATGAAGATCGGCATCAAGCTTCTGGTCGCCCTGGTCATCCTGGTGGTGGCCATCATCGGGCTGCGGAAAGAGAAGCAGAACCCGGGCACGACCTCCGCACTCGCCCACACCGCCGGTGGGCTGGGCATCCTCAACGTGATCATCGCAGTCATGTGGTGATTTTCCTCTGCAGAAGTACTTACTTTTCAGTAGGTACTGTCCAGTAGGTCCGGTGTGCCGTGATTGGGGCCATTCACCGATTCGGTACCGGTCGTTCGGTAGCGCTGCGGACAGACTGTAGATTGGGCTGATGTGTGCGCACAGAAAGCCCAGCTGACCGACGCCTCATGGAGTTGCAGCGATCGCGAAGCCGGCCCTCGGGGGATGGCCACAAGCGGATGGGGAACACGACTGGCCCGGACGGTGAAACAAGGTAGGACTGACCGCCTATAGACAGTAAGCATCGTGTGCTTTTTGCGAATGCGGTCGGTTCCTCTGCCAGCACAGTCGGAGGGGCGAGGCCTAGTGGTGTGGGAAACCGAGGTTTCCGGAAATGAGGTAACGGTTGGACCCGCGAGGAATCGACGGAATCGACAGCGCTGATCTGACGTCGCGGAAGGGCGCTTTGCCTCTTTCCCCGGCGCAGCTCGGCTTGTGGTACGCGCAGTACCGTAGCCCCGATGTGGCGATCAACAATGCGCAGTACGTCGACCTCCGCGGAGATCTCGATACCGAGGTGCTCGAACGGGTCAGCAGGATTGCCGCCGGCGAACTGGAGTCGGGTTTTGTGCGACTCGTCGAAATCGAGGGTGTTCCTCACCAGGTCATCGATCCGACTCTGGATACCACCCTCCGACGTGTCGACCTACGCGATGCAGAGGACCCCGAGAAGGCTGCGCTGGAGTGGATGCGGAGCGAGTACAGCACCCCGATCGACATCGTCTCGGATCGTCTGATCGTCGCTGCCGCCATCCGGCTGGAGGATTCGCGCTACTACTGGTACGCGCGCGTGCATCACGTCGTTCTCGACGGTGTCGGCGCCATGAACTTCATGTTGCGCGTCGCCGAGCTGTACACGGCCGCGGTCGAGCACCGCGATCCCGAACCGCTTGTGGTCGGTAGCCTGAAGGATCTTCGCGCCGCCGAACTGGCTTATCGCAACAGCGCCAGGTTCGCGCGGGACAGCGAGTACTGGGCCGAACGTATCGCGGGGGTCGAGGCAGGCCTCGATCTCAGCTCACGCGTCGCTCCGCCGTCGCCCCGCAACGAGTTCGCCACCGAAACACTCACCCAGCTGCAGACCGAGCGTTTCGACGCTGCCGTCGAGCGGCTCGATTCAGCTCGCTCCACGGTGTTCATCGCCGCGTTCGCTGCCTTCCTCGCCCGGATGACGGGCCGCGAGGAGATCGTCCTCAGCCTGCCCGTGACCGGTCGCGTCACGGCTGTCGCACGGCGCTCCGGCGGAATGCTCTCCAACATCGTTCCGCTGCGACTCCACGTCGGAGCCGAGCTGACGATCGGCGAACTGGTCGCGGATGTCCAGGTCGCCGTCACCAGCGCCTTGCGGCATCAGCTGTACCGACACGAGGACATCCGGCGTGATTCGGCAGACCCGCACGGAGGCCTGTTCGGTCCACTCGTGAACGTCATGTTGTTCCACAGCGCGATCCAGTTCGGACCGATGACGGGCGAATTGACCATCTTGTCCACCGGCACCGTGGAGGCTCTCGGCGCGAACTTCTACGAAAATGCCGCAGGGGATCGCCTCAACATCGACTTCGAGGCGAATCCGGGCCGGTACACCCCCGAGGAGAACGCGGAGTACCACGCCCGCTTCATCTCGTTCCTCGCCGAGTTCGCCGAAGCCGAAGCCGACCGCCAGGTCCGGCAGCTGAGCCTGATGAACGCTGACGAGCGGCGTCGGGTTCTTGTCGAGTGGAACGATACGGCGCGTGTGGTGCCGGATGCCACGTTGGTGGGGTTGTTCGGGGCGCAGGTGGCGCGGACGCCGGATGCGGTGGCGGTGGTGTTCGAGGGTGTGGCGCTGTCGTATGGGGAGTTTGCGTCGCGGGTGCGTCGGTTGGCGCGGTTCCTGGTGGCCGAGGGTGTGGGTCCGGAGTCGTTGGTGGCTGTGGGGATGCGCCGGTCGTTGGAGATGTTGACGGCGATTTATGCGGTGGTCGAGGCCGGTGGTGCGTATGTGCCGGTGGATCCGGATCAGCCGGTGGAGCGGGTGGGGTACGTGGTCGAGACCGCGGATCCGGTGGTGGTGTTGTCGACCTCGCGCGATGGGCTGGTGGTTCCTGGTGGCCGGTCTGTGGTGTGGGTGGACGAGTTGGATGTGTCGGGGTTTTCCGATGCGCCGTTGGGGGATGGGGATCGTCGGGGGGTGGTGCGGCCGGAGTCGGCGGCGTATGTGATCTTCACGTCGGGGTCGACGGGGCGTCCGAAGGGCGTGTCGGTTTCGCATGCGGCGATTGTGAATCGGCTGGTGTGGATGCAGGCGGAGTACGGTTTGTCCGCTGCTGATGTGGTGTTGCAGAAGACTCCGTTCACGTTCGATGTGTCGGTGTGGGAGTTGTTCTGGCCGTTGCAGGTGGGTGCGCGGTTGGTGGTGGCGCGGCCGGAGGGTCATCGGGATCCGGTGTATCTGGTGCGTGTGATGGTCGAGCATGCGGTGTCGGTGGTGCATTTCGTGCCGTCGATGTTGTCGGTGTTCGTGGCGGAGCCGTCGGTGGTCGAGGCGGTGTCGTTGCGGTTGGTGTTTGCGTCGGGGGAGGCGTTGCCGGGGTCGGTGGCGTTGCGGTTGCGGGAGTTGTTGCCGTCGGTTCGGGTGCACAATTTGTACGGTCCGACCGAGGCTGCGGTGGATGTGACGTTCCACGAGGTGTCGGGTGCGGATCGGGTTGCGGTGCCGATCGGTGTGCCGGTGTGGAACACGCAGGTGTTCGTGTTGGATTCGCGGTTGTCGCCGGTGCCGGTGGGGGTCGTGGGTGAGTTGTATCTGGCGGGGGATCAGTTGGCGCGGGGGTCTGTGTCGCGGGCTGATTTGACGTCGGATCGGTTTGTGGCGAATCCGTTCGGGGTGGCGGGTGCGCGGATGTATCGCACGGGTGATCTTGTGCGGTGGGGTGTTTCGGCTGGTGGCGGTGCGGAGTTGGAGTACATCGGGCGCACCGATTTCCAGGTGAAGGTGCGTGGGTTGCGCATCGAGTTGGGTGAGATCGAGTCGGCGTTGCTGGATCTGGGTGTGGTGGCTCGGGCGGTCGTGGTGGTGCACGACGGTGATCTGGGGCAGCAGTTGGTGGGGTATGTCGTTCCCGAGCCCGGTGCGGTGGTCGATACGGCGGTGGTGCGGGCCGAGTTGGCGTTGGTGTTGCCGGGGTACATGGTGCCCGATGCGTGGGTGGTCATGGATGAGTTTCCGCTCAATGCGTCGGGGAAGTTGGAGCGGAAGTTGTTGCCGCCTCCTGTGTTCGAGGCGCGTGAGTTCCGGGCGCCGTCGACGCCGGTCGAGGAGATCGTGGCGGGGGTGTTCGCGGAGGTGCTCGGTGTCGAGCGGGTCGGTGCGGACGATGATTTCTTTGCGCTCGGTGGTAACTCGCTGATCGCCACCCAGGTGGTCGCGCGCATCGCTGCCGCACTCGATGTCCAGCTCGGCGTTCGCGCGGTGTTCGAAGCCTCCACTGTTTCCGAAATGGCGGAGTTCGTCTCGTCGTCGCGCGCCGCGGGCCGACGTCGTCCGCCGCTCGTGCGATACACGCGACCGGACTCGATCCCGTTGTCGCTGGCGCAGTCCCGGATGTGGTTCCTCAACCAGTTCGATCCCACCGCCGCCACCTACAACCTGCCATTCGTCCTGCGAATGCGTGGGGACGTCGATGTCGATGCGTTGCAGACGGCGCTCTACGACGTGGTCGAGCGACACGAGTCGCTGCGCACCATCTTCCCTGAATCCGAATCCGGCTCCGGCGCCTGCCAATTGATACTGCCGATCTCCGAAGTCGATCTCGGCCTCGCGGAGGAATCTGTCGTGCCGGCAGAGCTGCCGGAGATTCTCGCGGAATTCGCATCGGCCGGTTTCGATGTCTCCCACGAGATTCCGATTCGCTGCCGGGTCTTCCGCGTGGCCGACAACGAGATCGCGCTCGCAATGGTGATCCACCATATCGCCGCAGACGGAGTGTCTTTCGGACCGCTGGCGCGGGACATGGCGGCGGCATACGTCGCCCGGACCTCCGGTGGCCCGCTGACCTGGCCTGCCCTGGAAGTGCAGTACGCCGACTACACGCTGTGGCAGCGCGATGTCCTCGGCGACGAGTCCGATCCCGATTCTCTCGCCGCAGAACAGATCGCGTATTGGTCGGACCGGTTGACGGGCATTCCCGAACAACTCGACCTGCCTGCCGATCGGCACCGGCCGGCAGTGCAGTCCTTCATCGGGCACCGCGTCGGGTTCGATATCGACGCGCGCACATTCCGAGCGCTCTCGGAATTGGCTCGGGAACATAACGTTTCCCTTTTCATGGTCATGCATTCGGCGCTGGCGGTATTGCTTGCCCGACTGTCGGCCACCGAAGACATTGCGGTCGGCAGTCCCATCGCCGGTCGCGGTGAACAGGCTCTCGACGACCTGATCGGCATGTTCGTCAACACACTGGTGCTGCGGACGCACGTCGATCCGGGCATGTCCTTCGCGGCGTTGCTGCAGCAGGTCCGGGAGATCGATCTCGGTGCATTCGCGAATGCCGACGTGCCGTTCGAGCGTCTCGTGGAGGTGCTCAAGCCGGCGCGGTCGCAATCGAGGCATCCACTGGTGCAGGTGGTGCTCGCGTACCAGGACATGGGCGACACAAGCCTCGAACTGCCGGGTCTGACGATCGAGGCGAGTGAGGTCGATGTCGACGTCGCAAAGTTCGATCTGCAACTGACCCTGTCCGGGCGGACGGACCCGACCGGCGCCACCGTCGCATTGCATGCCGAATTCGTTTATGCCACAGATCTTTTCGATTCGTCGACGGTGCGCGGATTCGCCGAGCGTTTCCAGCGAATCCTCACGGCCGTCATCTCGGACGTCGATCGACCGGTCGGCGATCTCGAAATCCTCGGTACCGCCGAGCGGCACGACCTCGTATCGATGACGGGTGCCGGCAGCGTCGAACCCGTCACGCTCGCTCGGTTGCTGACCGACGCGGTCTCCCGTAATCCGGCGGGTCCGGCGGTGGTGGTTGGCAACCAATCGCTGACGTACAGGGAACTCGACGCAGTTTCCTCCCAGCTCGCACGCATCCTGATCGGTCGGGGTATCGGTCCGGAGACAGTGGTGGCGGTTGCAGTGCCGCGATCCTTCGACTCGGTGATTTCGTGGTGGGCCGTAGCCAAGACCGGCGCCGCATTCGTTCCCGTGGATCCGAGCTACCCGGCCGACCGCATCGAGCACATGGCCACCGATTCCGGTGCCGTACTCGGCCTGACAGTCGAGCAGCACCTGGCGTCGCTGCCGGACTGCGTGACCTGGCTCGCCGTGGACGACGCGGAGTTCGTCGGCGATCGCGCGGTTGTCTCGCCGGCTCCGGTCACCGACGCGGATCGGATCCGTCCGCTGCGACTCGAGCACCTCGCATACCTGATCTACACCTCGGGTTCGACGGGCACCCCGAAGGGTGTCGCGGTCACACATGCGGGACTCGCCGCATTCGCGGCCGAGCAACGCGACCGGTTCGATGTGGATGCGCGCTCGCGCACATTGCATTTCGCTTCGCCCAGCTTCGACGCATCGATTCTGGAATTGCTGCTGGCGATCGGCGGATCGGCGACGATGGTGATCGCGCCTGCCGGCGTCTACGGCGGCGCGGACCTCGCCGAGGTGCTGTTCAGGGGTGGGGTCACCCACGCGTTCATGACGCCTGCCGCTTTGGGGACCGTGGACCCGGCCGGTCTGCCTGACCTGCGCGTCGTAGTGGTCGGCGGTGAGGCATGTTCACCCGAGCTGGTAGCCAGGTGGGCTCCGGGCCGCACAATGTTCAACGCGTACGGACCGACCGAGGCGACGGTCGCCTCCAATATCTCCGACCCTCTCGTCGCCGGCGAGGTGATCACCGTCGGCGGACCTATCCGGGGTGTGACGACGTACGTGCTCGACTCCCGGCTCGGGCCGGTCCCCGACGGTGTCACCGGTGAGCTCTACATCTCGGGTGCCGGTGTCGCCCGCGGGTACCACGCGCGCGCCGGCCTGACAGCCGAGCGCTTCGTGGCCGACCCGTTCGGCGCTGCGGGCGAAAGAATGTACCGCACTGGCGATCTGGTTCGTCGAGTGCCGGGGACGCGGACACCGCGAATCGAGTATGTCGGCCGCAGTGACTTCCAGGTGAAGATTCGCGGTTTCCGAATCGAGTTGGGCGAGATCGACGCTGCCCTCGCCGCTCACGACGATGTCGATTTTGCCGTGACAGTCGGACACACCGGTGTGTCGGGTACGGCTCAACTCGTGTCCTATGTGACCGCAGCACACGGCCGTGCGATCGACACGGAAGCTCTGACTGCATTCGTGTCCCGTCGGCTGCCGTCCCACATGGTGCCCGCGGCGCTTGTCGTACTGGACGAGCTGCCGCTGACGCCCCAGGGCAAGCTGGACCGGAAGGCGTTGCCGGCGCCGGTGTTCGAGACGAAGGTGTTCCGCACACCGTCCACTCCGGTGGAAGAGATCGTCGCCAACACGTTCGCGGATGTGCTCGGGGTGGCGCGGGTCGGTGTAGACGACGACTTCTTCGATCTCGGGGGGAACTCTCTTATCGCGACCCAGGTGGTCTCGCGCCTCGGCGCGGCGCTGCAGACCACCGTGCCGGTACGGGTCCTGTTCGAAGCGTCGACCGTCGAAGCGCTGGCCGCCCGCGTGGAACAGCATGCGGGCGGTGGAGGCAGGCCCGCTCTCGCGCCCGTGGACCGTCCCGGACGCATCCCGCTCTCGCTTGCTCAGCAGCGCATGTGGTTCCTGAACCGTTTCGACAGCGACTCGGCCGTGAACAACATTCCGATCGCGATCCGGCTCAGCGGTGATCTCGACATCACCGCACTGCAGGTCGCCGTCATCGATGTGACCGACCGCCACGAATCGTTGCGGACGGTTTTCCCGGACTCCGCGGAGGGGCCGAGTCAGGTCGTGCTCGACGCGGTGCAGACGGTGCCCGATCTGACGCCCGAACCGGTTACCCCGAACGAGCTGTACGGCAAGCTGTTCGAGCTTGCCGCTGTCGGATTCGACGTGACGACCGAGGTCCCGCTGCACGCCCGTCTTTTCGAGATCGGTGAGCGCGAGTACGTGCTCGGCATGGTGGTGCACCACATCTCTGCCGACGGCTGGTCGATCGGTCCGCTGGCACGTGACGTGATGGTGGCGTACGCGGCACGTTCGTCGTGGGATGCGCCCGTGTGGTCGCCGCTTCCGGTGCAGTACGCGGACTTCGCGCTCTGGCAGCGTGGGGTACTCGGCGACGAGCACGACCCGGACTCGCTGATCTCGAGCCAGTTGGATTACTGGACAACCACCCTGGCAGAGCTTCCCGACCAGATCGACCTGCCCAGTGACCGTCCGCGTCCGGCCGTCGCGTCGTTCTCGGGCGCCAGTGTCCGATTCACCATCGAACCCGAACTCCATTCGGCGCTCAACACTTTCGCGCGAGAAAACGCCAGCACCATGTTCATGGTTGTGCACAGTGCGCTCGCGGTGCTCTTGTCCCGGCTGGCGAGTACGAACGACATCGCAATCGGTACTCCGGTCGCAGGCCGAGGCGAAGCCGGACTCGACGACCTGGTCGGAATGTTCGTGAACACACTGGTTCTGCGTACGCCGGTCGAGGGTTCCGAGTCCTTCACTCGGCTGCTCGGGCGCGTGCGCGAGGCGGACCTCGGGGCGTTCGGGCATGCCGATGTGCCGTTCGAGCGACTCGTCGAGGTTCTCAACCCGGCGCGTTCGCAGGCCCGGCATCCGCTCTTCCAGGTCATGCTGACCTTCCAGAACCTTGCCCAGACCGCTCTCGAACTTCCGGGTCTGTCGGTGAGTGAAGTCGACTTCGACACGCGGGTGGCGAAGTTCGATTTGCAGCTGACACTGTCGGAATCGATCGACGAGCAGGGCGCCGCGGCCGGTATGCCGGCTGAATTGACCTATGCGACCGACCTGTTCGACGAGGCCACGATTTCGTCGTTCGCGGAGCGCTTCGTCCGGGTACTCGAGGCCGTGGTGGCGGATCCCTCCACCTTGGTCGGCGGGATCCCGATACTCGACGCTGACGAGCGGCGTCGGGTTCTTGTCGAGTGGAACGATACGGCGCGTGTGGTGCCGGATGCCACGTTGGTGGGGTTGTTCGGGGCGCAGGTGGCGCGGACGCCGGATGCGGTGGCGGTGGTGTTCGAGGGTGTGGCGCTGTCGTATGGGGAGTTTGCGTCGCGGGTGCGTCGGTTGGCGCGGTTCCTGGTGGCCGAGGGTGTGGGTCCGGAGTCGTTGGTGGCTGTGGGGATGCGCCGGTCGTTGGAGATGTTGACGGCGATTTATGCGGTGGTCGAGGCCGGTGGTGCGTATGTGCCGGTGGATCCGGATCAGCCGGTGGAGCGGGTGGGGTACGTGGTCGAGACCGCGGATCCGGTGGTGGTGTTGTCGACCTCGCGCGATGGGCTGGTGGTTCCTGGTGGCCGGTCTGTGGTGTGGGTGGACGAGTTGGATGTGTCGGGGTTTTCCGATGCGCCGTTGGGGGATGGGGATCGTCGGGGGGTGGTGCGGCCGGAGTCGGCGGCGTATGTGATCTTCACGTCGGGGTCGACGGGGCGTCCGAAGGGCGTGTCGGTTTCGCATGCGGCGATTGTGAATCGGCTGGTGTGGATGCAGGCGGAGTACGGTTTGTCCGCTGCTGATGTGGTGTTGCAGAAGACTCCGTTCACGTTCGATGTGTCGGTGTGGGAGTTGTTCTGGCCGTTGCAGGTGGGTGCGCGGTTGGTGGTGGCGCGGCCGGAGGGTCATCGGGATCCGGTGTATCTGGTGCGTGTGATGGTCGAGCATGCGGTGTCGGTGGTGCATTTCGTGCCGTCGAGGTTGTCGGTGTTCGTGGCGGAGCCGTCGGTGGTCGAGGCGGTGTCGGTGCGGTTGGTGTTTGCGTCGGGGGAGGCGTTGCCGGGGTCGGTGGCGTTGCGGTTGCGGGAGTTGTTGCCGTCGGTTCGGGTGCACAATTTGTACGGTCCGACCGAGGCTGCGGTGGATGTGACGTTCCACGAGGTGGCGGGTGCGGATCGGGTTGCGGTGCCGATCGGTGTGCCGGGGTGGAACACGCAGGTGTTCGTGTTGGATTCGCGGTTGTCGCCGGTGCCGGTGGGGGTCGTGGGTGAGTTGTATCTGGCGGGGGATCAGTTGGCGCGGGGGTATGTGTCGCGGGCTGATTTGACGTCGGATCGGTTTGTGGCGAATCCGTTCGGGGTGGCGGGTGCGCGGATGTATCGCACGGGTGATCTTGTGCGGTGGGGTGTTTCGGCTGGTGGCGGTGCGGAGTTGGAGTACATCGGGCGCACCGATTTCCAGGTGAAGGTGCGTGGGTTGCGCATCGAGTTGGGTGAGATCGAGTCGGCGTTGCTGGATCTGGGTGTGGTGGCTCGGGCGGTCGTGGTGGTGCACGACGGTGATCTGGGGCAGCAGTTGGTGGGGTATGTCGTTCCCGAGCCCGGTGCGGTGGTCGATACGGCGGTGGTGCGGGCCGAGTTGGCGTTGGTGTTGCCGGGGTACATGGTGCCCGATGCGTGGGTGGTCATGGATGAGTTTCCGCTCAATGCGTCGGGGAAGTTGGAGCGGAAGTTGTTGCCGCCTCCTGTGTTCGAGGCGCGTGAGTTCCGGGCGCCGTCGACGCCGGTCGAGGAGATCGTGGCGGGGGTGTTCGCGGAGGTGCTCGGTGTCGAGCGGGTCGGTGCGGACGATGATTTCTTTGCGCTCGGTGGTAACTCGCTGATCGCCACCCAGGTGGTCGCGCGGCTGGGATCTGCCCTCGACACGTCGGTGCCGGTACGCGTGCTGTTCGAAGCGCCGACAGTGGCGGCGCTGGCAACCCGGGTCGAGCGGTCCAAGGGTGCGGGCGCGCGGAAGGCACTCGTCGCTGTCGAACGTCCGGCGCGCATTCCGTTGTCGCTGGCCCAGGCCCGGATGTGGTTCCTCAATCGTTTCGACCCCGGGTCCGCCGTCGACAACATTCCCGCCGCGATTCGTCTTTCCGGCGCTCTCGACGTCGAGGCGTTGCGCCAGGCGGTGACCGATGTCGTCGGTCGGCACGAGGTGCTGCGCACCGTGTATCCCGAGGTCGACGGTGTCGGCTACCAGCAGATTCTTCCGGTGGATTCGGCTCGGCTCGATCTCGTCGTGGAGGATGTCGCAGAAGAAGATCTGCATGCGGTGGTCGTGAACCTGGCCCACACGGGATTCGACGTGGCGGAGGAACCACCGGTGCGGGCGCGCCTGCTGCGGATGAGCGACTCCGAGTACGTACTCGTATTCGTCGTACACCATATTGCGGCGGACGGCTTCTCGATGGCCCCGTTGACCCGCGACGTAATGATCGCCTATGCGGCGCGTTCACGCGCCGATGTGCCGGCCTGGCAGCCGCTTCCTGTGCAGTATGCGGACTACACGCTCTGGCAGCGTGAGGTATTGGGCGACGAATCGGATCCGGATTCGATCGTGTCCGCTCAACTGACCTACTGGTCGTCGCAGTTGGCGGGGCTACCGGACCAGTTGGACCTGCCGATCGATCGGCCTCGTCCGCCGGTTTCGTCCTACCGCGGCGGAACGTTCTTCTCGCAGATCACACCCGACATCGGCAACCGCATCGATCGTGTCGCGCAGGCCCACGGTGTGACACCGTTCATGGTTGTCCACGGTGTCTTGGCGGTTCTGTTGTCCCGGCTGTCGGGCGATCGTGATATCGCGATCGGAACGCCGGTGGCCGGACGCGGTGAGCCGGCGCTCGACGACCTCGTCGGCATGTTCGTCAACACCCTGGTACTGAGGACCGGCATAGACGGCGGTGAATCGTTCGCAGGTCTGCTCGCCCGGGTCAAGGAAATCGACCTCGGGGCGTTCGGACACGCCGAGGTGCCGTTCGAGCGTCTCGTGGAGGTGCTCGACCCCGAACGGTCGCAGAATCGGCATCCCTTGTTCCAGGTGGTGCTCACCTTCCAGAATATGGCGCAGGCGGCACTCGAACTCGAAGGTCTCACAGCGCAAGGGGTCGAATTCGACGCGCAAGTCGCGAAATTCGATCTTCAGGTCACGTTGGCCGCAGCGCCGAACGGCGGCTACACCGTCGAGTGGACCTATGCGAAGGATCTTTTCGACGAGCCGACGGTCGCGTCGTTCGCAGAGAGGTTCGAGCGACTCCTGACCGGAGTGCTGACGGACCCCTCCCGTGCGGTGGGAATGATCGAACTGCTGGCCGAGGCCGAACGTGCCGAGGTCCTGGGGGTCTGGTCTACACCAGGTGCGGAAGTCGATCCGACGTCCACACTGCCGGCACTGTTCTCTGCGACGGCAGGCTCGTGGCCCGAGAACATCGCGGTGACGGCCGGTGAATCGTCACTTTCCTACGCCGACCTTTCGGCTCGCGTCAACGGTCTGGCGCGTCGCCTGATCGCGTCCGGCGTGGGACCCGGATCGCTGGTTGCGGTGGCGTTGCCGCGGGACGAGTCGCTGATCACGGCATTGCTGGCGGTTCTCACCTCCGGGGCCGCGTATCTGCCGGTGGACGTGACGTATCCGGCGGATCGGATCACCTACATTCTCGGTGACAGCGCTCCTGCCGTCGTTCTGACGACGGCGTCGGACAGGCAGGCGATACCCGAGATGCCGGGCATCGAGGTGCTGGTGCTCGACGAACTCGCCTGGGACACACTCGATACCCGGCCGGTGGCCGACGCCGACCGTGTGGAGACTCTGCGGTCGTCGGATGTGGCGTACGTGATCTACACCTCGGGCTCGACGGGCCTGCCGAAGGGTGTTGCGGTCACGCATCGCAATGTCCTCGAGTTGTTCGCGAACGCGCAACCGCTGTTCGGGTTCGACGAAACCGACGTGTGGACGATGTTCCACTCGTACGCGTTCGACTTCTCCGTGTGGGAGCTGTGGGGCCCGCTGTTGTACGGCGGGACGCTCGTGGTCGTCGACTACTTCACATCGCGCTCGCCCGAGCAGTTCCGGGAACTGGTGGTGCGGTCGGGAGTGACGGTGCTCAGCCAGACTCCATCGGCGTTCTACCAGTTCGCGGAGGCCGATCGTGCGGCCACCGAGGGCGATGCTTCCGCACAGGCCGGTGCATCGGCGCTGCGCCACGTGGTCTTCGGTGGCGAGGCCCTGGATCTGGGCAAACTGGCGGGCTGGTTCGACCGATACCGTGACGATGCGCCGCGGTTGGTGAACATGTACGGCATCACCGAGACGACGGTGCACGTGTCGTTCCTGGCTCTGACCGAGGACATGGTGCGGTCTTCGTCGGCGAGTGTGATCGGCCGGGCATTGCCGGGCCTGCAGGTCTACGTCCTCGACGAGTGGTTGCGTCCGGTTCCGGTCGGCGTCAAGGGACAGATGTACGTCGCCGGCGCCCAGCTCTCGCGTGGTTACATCGGCCAGCCTGCGCTGACCGCGGGACGGTTCGTGGCGGATCCGCACACGTCGCATTCCGCGGCCGGCGGGTCGCTGATGTATCGGACCGGTGATCTCGCACGGTGGAATACCGATGGGATGCTCGAGTACGCCGGTCGATCGGACTTCCAGGTGCAGCTGCGCGGATTCCGGATCGAACTCGGTGAGGTGGAGTCCGCTCTCACGCGCTGCGCCGGAGTGGCGCAAGCGGTGGCGATTGTGCGCGGCGGTGAACGGACCGGTGATCGGCTCGTCGGCTATGTGGTGCCCAGAGCCGGTGAGACCGTGGATCCGCTGCAGATCCGCGAGGATGTCGCATCGTTCCTGGCCGGGTACATGGTTCCCGACACGGTGGTCGTGCTCGACGCGTTGCCACTGACCGCCAACGGAAAACTGGACCGAAAGGCCCTGCCGGAGCCTGTGTTCGAGGTGAAGGAATTCCGGAACCCGCAGACCCCGATCGAAGAGATCGTGGCCGGCGTGTTCGCCGAGGTGCTCGGTGTCGATCGCGTCGGTCTGGACGACGACTTCTTCGCGCTCGGCGGCAACTCGCTGGTCGCGACACAGGTCGTTTCCCGGCTGGGCGCGGCGCTCGACACGCGGATCGGCGTCCGGGAATTGTTCGAGGAATCGACCGTCGAAGCGCTGGCATCGCGACTCGAGTCGCATGCGGGCACGGGACGTCTCGAACTGGCAGCGCAGCCGCGACCGGCGCGGATACCGCTGTCGCTGGCCCAGTCGCGCATGTGGTTCCTGAACCGATTCGACAACCGGTCCACGGCCTACAACATCCCGATGGCGCTCCGCTTGTCCGGACCTCTGGACGTTGCGGCGCTGGACGCCGCCGTCGCGGATGTGGTGGCGCGACACGAAGTGCTGCGCACCGTGTACCCGGAAAGCTCGGGTGCCCCGATTCAGGTTGTTCTGCCCCCTGCCCGGGTGACGCGGACTCTCGAGCCCGTTCCCACCTCCGAGGAAGAGTTGCCGGCGCTGCTGGCCGAGCTCGCCGCGACCGCCTTCGACGTGACCACGGCGGTGCCACTGCAGATCCGTCTGTTCGAGTTGTCCGACGAGCATCATGTGCTCGCGCTGGTGCTGCACCATATCGCGGCGGACGGTTCATCGATGGCGCCCTTCGCGCGAGACGTGATGATCGCCTATGCCGCACGGCTCGAGGGACACGCACCCGACTGGATGCCGCCCGCGGTGCAGTACGCCGACTACGCGATCTGGCAGAGGCAACTGCTGGGGTCGGAAGAAGATACGTCATCGCTGCTCTCGCAACAGGTTCGATACTGGCGCAAGGCTCTCGCGGACATTCCGGACCAGCTGGACCTACCGACCGACCGGCCGCGCCCCGCGGTGCAGTCGTTCCGTGGCGGACGAGTGAACTTCGACATCGGTCCGGAGCTGCATCAGCGGCTCGTCGCCCTCGCGCGTGGCCGTAACACCACCCTTTTCATGGTGGCGCACACGGCGTTCGCGGCCCTGCTGGCGCGACTGTCGGGCACGAGCGACATTGCCGTCGGCACTCCCATCGCCGGACGCGGCGAACGCGCGCTCGACGATCTCATCGGCATGTTCGTCAACACCCTGGTGTTGCGGACCACTGTGCCGGAGGAGGCGTCGTTCACAGAGTTGCTCGACTCGGTGCGCGAGATCGACCTGGAGGCATTCGCGCACGCAGATGTGCCGTTCGAGCGCCTCGTCGAGGTGCTCAATCCGGAACGGTCGACCGCGCGCCATCCACTGTTCCAGGTGGGATTCTCGTTCCAGAACCTGGCGCAGACCACGCTCGAACTGTCGGGCATGGCAGTGTCCGGGCTCGAACTCGACACGGGCGTGGCACAGTTCGATCTGCAGTTGTTCCTCACCGACCGGTATGACGCGGCAGGGTCTCCGGCCGGAATCGATGCGGTGTTCAGTTACGCGACCGACCTGTTCGACCAGTCGACGGTGGACGCATTCGCTCAGCGGTTCGTGCGCGTGCTCGAATCGGTCGCGATGGATCCGGAGTCGCCGGTCGGCGACATCGAGATTCTCGCGATGGACGAGCGCGACCGGATACTGACCGAGTGGAACGGCAGCGCGCACACGGTGCCCGACGCGACGCTGGTATCGCTGTTCGAGGCCCAGGTGGCGGCGACTCCGGACGCCCCGGCCGTCGAGTACGACGGCGTCGTGCTGACCTACCGCGAGTTCGGTGCCCGGGTCGATCGGCTGGCGCGACGGCTGGTGAAGCTCGGCGTGGGCCCGGAATCGCTGGTAGCGGTGGGTATGCGTCGCTCACCGGAACTCGTGGTGGGCATGTACGCGGTTGCGGCGGCCGGCGGCGCGTACGTGCCGATCGACCCCGATCAGCCCGCCGATCGCACCGCATACATTCTCGACGCCGCCGATCCGGTATGTGTGCTCACCAGTGCGCGCGACGGCTTCGGAGTGGACGGGGCGCGACCGGTGATCGTCGTGGACGACGATGCGGACGCGGCGCTGCCGAGCACCCCGCTGACGGACGCCGAGCGGCTCGCGCCGCTGCGGCCCGAGCACGCCGCCTATGTCATCTTCACCTCCGGCTCGACGGGCCGACCGAAGGGTGTCGCAGTGTCGCACCGCGCGGTCGTGAACCAGATGCTCTGGAAGCGCGCCGAATTCGAACTCGGTCCGCAGGACGCGGTGCTTCTCAAGACTGCCGCGACCTTCGACCTGTCGGTGTGGGAGTTCTGGTCGGCGCTCGTGTCGGGCGCACGTCTGGTGGTCGCGAATGCCGACGGCCACCGAGACCCGGGCTATCTCAACGAGTTGATGCGCACCACCGACGTAACCACGTTGCACGTGGTGCCGTCGATGCTCGAAGCCCTCATGGTGGAATCCGATGGTGCCCTGCCACGTTCGCTGCGACGCATCCTCGCCATCGGCGAGGCCTTGCCTGTGCAGTCGGCGCAGGCGGTGCGCTCCGCGAACCCGGATCTGCAGCTGTTCAACCTGTACGGTCCCACGGAGACCGCGGTGTCGGTCACCAGTCACGAAGTGACCGATGAGGACACGGTTGCCGTATCGATCGGGGGACCGGAATGGAACACCCGGCTGTACGTGCTCGACCGACGGATGCGACCGGTACCGCCCGGTGTTCCGGGTGAGCTGTATGTCGGTGGAGTCCAGCTCGCCCGCGGATACCTCGGACGCTCGGACCTGACCGCGGAGCGGTTCGTCGCCGACCCGTTCGCGACAGGGACCGAGAGCGGAGGCCGGTTGTACCGAACGGGCGACCTGGTCGTCTGGACCGCCGACGGCGCGCTCCGATACGTGGGCCGCACCGACTTCCAGGTGAAGGTCCGCGGCTTCCGGATCGAGCTCGGCGAGATCGAGTCGGTGCTCCGGGACCACCCGTCGGTGGCGCAGGCCGTCGTACTCGCCCACCATGACGACCGGCTGGGCGACCAGTTGGTCGCCTATCTCGTGCCGTCGGCCAGCACGGACCTCGCCGTCGACGACGTACGTGCCGACCTCGGCAGCCGACTGCCCGGCTACATGGTGCCCGCAGCGTTCGTCGTGCTCGATGCGTTGCCGCTGAACATCAACGGGAAGCTCGATCGCAAGGCCTTGCCACAGCCGGTGTTCGAGGCGAAGTCGTTCCGTGCCCCGGTCACCCCGATCGAGCAGATCGTCGCGAGCATCTTCGCCGAGGTGCTCGGAACCGAGCGGATCGGCGCGGACGACGACTTCTTCGCGCTCGGCGGCAATTCGTTGCTCGCGACCCAGGTGACGGCCCGGCTCGGCGCGGCGTTGGATACCACGGTCCAGGTCCGCGCCCTCTTCGAAGCTCCGACGGTGTCGGCGCTCGCATCCCGCGCCGAATCGGACGCAGGATCCGGTGCACGGCCCGCGCTTGTTGCCGGATCGCGTCCGGCACGGGTGCCGCTCTCGCTCGCCCAGCAGCGAATGTGGGTCCTCAACCGGATGAATCCGGATTCGGCGGCGTACAACATTCCGGTCGTGCTGCATCTGTCCGGGCTGCTGGATGTGCCGGCCCTCGGCGCTGCGGTGCGGGACGTGTTCGAACGCCACGAGGTCCTGCGGACCCGCTACCCGGACACCGACGACGGCCCGGTCCAGGAGATCGTTCCGGTCAGCGAGGCGGCGCCGGGACTCGCTGCCGTCGAGGTCCCGGAAAAGCTGTTGCCGGAGCGCATCGCAGAGATGGTGGGTACCGGATTCGACGTCACGACGAGTGCTCCGGTGCGCGGCCGATTGTTCGCGGTCAGCCCGACCGATCATGTCCTCGTGATGGTGATCCACCACATCAGCGCGGACGGCTTCTCGATGGGACCGTTGACTCGGGACGTGATGACGGCCTACGCGTCGCGTGTCGACGGCGACATCCCGACCTGGTCGCCGCTCGGGATCCAGTACGCGGACTACGCATTGTGGCAGCGGGAGATTCTCGGCGACGAGAACGATCCGGAGTCGACACTCACCCGTCAGCTCGACTACTGGGCGACCCAGCTCGCCGGGGCACCCGAGTTGCTCGAGTTGCCGGCGGATCGGCCACGTCCGGCCCGCGCCTCGATGCGTGGAGCGGAATACGAGTTCGCACTCGATGCGAACCAGTCCGAAATACTGGAAAAGGTTGCGCGCGAGCATAACTCGACAGTGTTTATGGTCATGCACGCCGCCTTCGCGGTTCTGCTGTCCAAGTTGACCGGTACGAGCGACATCGTCATCGGTACGCCGACGGCGGGTCGCGGCGAGGCCGCTCTCGACGATCTGATCGGCATGTTCGTCAACACCCTCGCTCTCCGGACGCAGATCGAGTCGAGTGCCGACTTCGTCGAACTGCTCTCGCAGGTCCGCGAGCGGGACATCGAGGCGTTCGGCAACGCCGACGTGCCGTTCGAGCGTGTCGTCGACACGCTCGGCCGGCGCCGCACCGCAGCCTATTCACCCGTGGTCCAGGTCCTGTTCGCGTTCCAGAACATGGCACCGCGCTCGCTGCAGTTGCCGGGTCTCGAGGTGTCCCTCGCCGAGGGCAACTTCGACCAGGCGAAGTTCGACCTGCAGCTCAGCGGCGGCGAGGTGTTCGACGATCAGGGCCGTCGAGGTGGCATCCGTCTGCTCTTCACATACGCCACCGACCTGTTCGACGAGGAGTCCGTCGCCCGGTTCGCGCAACGATACCTGCGGGTGGTCGAGGCGGTCACCGCCAATCCCGCCGTCGTGGTCCGGGACATCGACATCCTCGGGGCCGAGGAGCGGGCAAGTCTGGCACCCAAGCGAAAGATGACCGCCGCCGATCTGCCCGAGCTCATCGCGTCGGCGGCCCAGGTTCGACCCGGCGAGCCCGCACTCACCCACAACGGCACCACGGTGACCTTCGGTGCGCTGCACGACAAGCTCGCATCGGTTGCCAAGGCTATGGGGGCGACCCTCAAACCCGACGCGCAGGTGTCTGTCGCATTGTCGGGTCTGGTTCCCGGCATTCTGCCGGAGCTGGGTGTGACCGGGTACGCAACATTGATCGAGTCACTCATCACCCAGGCGCAGAGCCTGGCGACACAGAGGAACAGTTAGATGTCCGTTCGGAAGCCCGGTCACGAATCTCTCGCAATCGAGGACCTGCCGCGGCTGGTTGCGGGAGTCGCGGCAGTAGCGCCTGAACGAGTGGCTCTGTCGTACGGCGACACCGCCGTGGCCTACGGAAGGCTCCACGACGAGCTGACCACCCTCGACGTGGCTATGGGAGGCGCGCTCGGGCCGGATGCGCTCGTCCCGGTCGTGCTGTCGAATCTCGTGCCGGCACTGCTCGAATCGGATGAGAACGGCGGTCTCGCCGGTGTCGTCGCCGCATTGATCGACGATGCGGTGGGGGTCGTCGATGTCCCGGTCACGCACGACGAGGCAGCCGAGACTCTTGTCGGATTGTTCGAGCAGCAGGTCAAGCGCACACCGGACGCGATCGCCGTCGAGTTCGACGGCGAGACTCTCACCTATTCGGAGTTCGACAGGGCCGCCAACCGGATGGCCCGATTCCTCGTCTCGATCGGCGTCGGTCCCGAGGCGAATGTCGGATTGGCGATCCGTCGATCGCTCGATCTGATGATTGCGATGTACGGCATCGTCAAGGCCGGAGGTGCGTACGTTCCGCTCGACCCGGATCATCCAGCCGACCGCATCGCACACGTCCTCGCCGCTGCGCAGCCGGTCGCGGTCCTCACCACCTCGCGCGACCGGATCGCGGTGCCGGAGCAGACTCCGCTCCACGAGGTCGATCGCCTCGACCTCACACGGTTCGAGACGACATCGCTCACCGACGCAGACCGCAGCGCCGCGTTGCGTCCCGACAACACCGCCTACGTCATCTTTACTTCAGGGTCCACCGGGCTGCCGAAGGGCGTCGCGGTCGAGCACAGGGCAATCGTCGCGAATCTGCGTTGGCGCCAGCGCGAGTACAGGTTCACCGACTCCGACGTCATCCTGCAGAAGACACCGTTCACGTTCGACGTCTCCGTCTGGGAATTCTTCTGGCCTCTGCAGACCGGTGCCCGGCTGGTCGTCGCGCAGCCCGACGGGCACCGTGACCCTGCATATCTGGCCCGGACGATCATCGATCGGGGAGTGACGGCGCTGCACTTCGTGCCCTCGATGCTCTCGGTCTTCGTAGCGGAGCCGCTCGCCGCCCAGGCGGATTCGATTCGGTATGTGTTCGCATCCGGTGAAGCACTACCGGCATCGACGGTGTCCCGGTTTCACGAGATCAGCTCGGCCGCGTTGCACAATCTCTACGGTCCGACCGAAGCTGCCGTCGACGTCACGTACTACGCCACCGAACGCGGCGACCGGACGATTCCCATCGGGTCCGCGGTCGACGACACGGGACTGATCGTGCTCGACGATGCGTTGCGGCCGGTCCCTACCGGCGTGCCCGGCGAGTTGTACCTTTCGGGCGTGCAGCTCGCGCGCGGCTACGTCGCTCGGCCCGAACTCACGGCGGAACGCTTCGTTGCCGATCCGGCCGGGCGCGCCGGCGAGCGTATGTACCGCACCGGCGATCTCGTGCGCCGGCGTCCGGACGGTGAACTCGACTACATCGGCCGCGTCGATTTCCAGGTCAAGCTCCGCGGATTGCGTATCGAACTGGGCGAGATCGAGTCCGTCATCCTCTCTCGCGCGGATGTAGCCCAAGCCGTGGTCGTCGTGCACTCCGATCCGGTCACCGGGGATCACCTCGTCGCCTATGTGGTCGGCGAGAATTCGACACCACTCGATTCGAGCGAGCTCACGGAGACCACCCGCGAGCGGCTGCCGGACTACATGGTGCCGAACCTGTTCGTAGAATTGGCCGAGTTCCCGCTCAATGCGAGTGGCAAGCTCGACCGCAAGGCCTTGCCGGCACCGGATTTCGCGTCGGCGCGCGAGTACCGCGAACCGACGACACCGACCGAGCAGGTCGTCGCCGAGATCTTCGCGGATCTGCTCGGCGCCGACCGCGTCGGTGCGAACGACGACTTCTTCGAACTGGGCGGCAACTCGTTGATCGCGACACGTGCTGTCGCACGGATCAATTCGCGGCTCTTGGTCCATATCGAGGTCGGGGAGTTCTTCGACGTTCCAACCGTCGCGGACGTGGCGCGACTCGTGGACGAGGCGGGAAGTCGTGGATCCGCGAACCGTCTTCCTCTGCGCCCTATGCCGAGGCCCGAACGGGTACCGCTGTCCCTCGCGCAACAGCGGATGTGGTTCCTCAACCAGCTCGAACCGGATTCTGCTGTCAACAATATTCCGTTCGCGCTACGGCTGTCGGGTCTGCTCGACCGGCACGCCCTGCAGATCGCTGTCGCCGACGTGCTGGCACGACACGAGGTCCTGCGCACCGTATATCCCGAGGTGGACGGCGTCGGCTACCAGCAGGTCGTACCGACCGCCCAGGTGATCCCGGACCTGAGCCCCATCGCGGTGTCCGAGGACGAGGTGGCGCGTTGCATCGCGGAAAAGATGTCCGCGCCGTTCGATGTGACCGTCAACGTCCCGTTCTGGGCAGGGCTGTTCGAGATCAGCGCGACAGAGCACGTGCTCGCGTTCTCCGTCCACCACATTGCGGGAGACGGCTTCTCGATCGGACCGCTGACGCGTGATGTCATGACCGCTTACGCGGCGCGTTCGGTGGGGGAGTCGCCGGACTGGCAGCCGTTGACGGTGCAATATGCCGACTACAGCATCTGGCAGCGAGAAATGCTGGGCTCCGAGGACGATCCGAATTCGGTGGTCACGCGTCAGATCGAATTCTGGAAAACAGAATTGGCGGATCTCCCCGAGGAACTTCCGCTGCCGACCGATCGATCGCGTCCGGCGGTGGCGACCAGTCGCGGTGACCTGCTTCGCTCCGAGATCGATGCGCAACTGCGAAATCGATTGAACTCGGTTGCGCGAGAACATAATGTGACACTCTTCATGCTCGTTCACAGCGCCCTCGCGACATTGCTGTCGCGGTTGTCGGGTCTGAGAGACATCGCGATCGGTTCTCCGGTAGCCGGTCGTGGGGACGTCGCTCTCGACGACTTGATCGGAATGTTCGTCAATCCGCTCGTTCTGCGTACCGACGTGGATCCCGCCATGTCCTTCACCGAACTTCTGGCACAGGTCCGCGCATCCGACCTGCGCGCATTCGCGCATGCAGAGGTTCCGTTCGAGCGACTCGTCGAGGTTCTGAACCCTGTGCGGTCGCAATCCCGCCACCCGCTGTTCCAGGTGGCACTGGCTTTCCAGAACATGGATCGTACCAAGCTCGAACTGCCCGGGCTGACGGTCAGCGGCGTCGAATTCGACTACGACCTGGCGAAGTTCGACCTTCAGGTCACGATCGCCGAGCGACCCGACGGCGGCGCGGACAACGGACTCGTCGTCGAAATGTCCTACGCAACCGATCTGTTCGACGCGACGACCGTCGAATCGATCGCTGCCCGGTTCCTACGGGTGCTCGAGGCGGTTGCCGTCGACCCCGGCGTCGCGGTCGGCGATATCGAGTTGCTCGATGCCGCCGAGCGGGACGCTCTCCTGGCCGGTGCGGTCGCCACCCGGCACCCCGTCGATTCGTCGGCAACGCTTCCGGCGCTGTTCGCGGCCCGCGCGGCCGCGACGCCTGATGCCACCGCCCTCGTCTTCGATGGGCAGACCCTCACCTACGCGCAGTTCGGTTCCCGGGTCAACCGGCTCGCTCGCCGCCTCATCGCCGAGGGGGTCCGGCCCGAGGTCCGGGTCGCACTCGCGATGCGGCGTTCCGCGGACCTGGTGATCGCGATGTACGCGGTACTCGCCGCCGGTGGCGCGTATGTGCCTGTGGACCCCGACCAGCCCGCGGAGCGGATCGAGTACATCCTCGACTCCGCGGCACCGGTCTGCGTGCTGGTGGCCGATACCGGCGACGTGCAGATTCCCGGCGACCGGACCGTGCTGAGCGTCCGGGATACCGACCTCGATCTGTCCGACGTCCCGGTCACCGATGCAGACCGGTCGGGCGTACTGCATCCGGACAACACGGCATACGTCCTTTTCACATCCGGGTCCACCGGGCGTCCCAAGGGGGTGTCCGTCGCGCACCGCGCGGTCGTCAACCAGGTGCTGTGGCTTTCGGACCGATTCGCAATCGACCCGTCCGACGTCGTCCTGTTCAAGACACCGGCGACGTTCGACGTGTCGGTGTGGGAGCTGTTCTGCACGCTGGTCGCGGGAGCCCGCCTCGTTGTCGCGGAGCCGGACGGCCATCGCGATCCGATCTATCTCGCTCGGCTGATCGACGAGCAGTCGGTGACGATGGTCTCGTTCGTACCGTCGATGCTCGGCCCGTTCGTGTCGGTCCTCGATCCGTCCGGCGGAGCCTCGCTGCGCGCCGTGCTGGTTGCCGGTGAGGCATTTGCCCCGTCCGCCGCGGCGCGGGTCCGGTCTGCGCTGCCACAGGCCGCACTGCACAACTTGTACGGGCCTACCGAGTTCACCGTGCACGCCACCGAGGTGGAGATCCGTCCGAACGAACCCGTCACGATCGGCCGGCCGGTGTGGAACGCCGGAGCGCTGGTGCTGGATTCGCGTCTGCGGCCGGTCCCGGTGGGCGTCGCGGGTGAGCTGTATCTGTCGGGCGTGCAGTTGGCGCGCGGGTACCACGGCCGGGTCGACCTGACGAGCGACCGCTTCGTCGCGGATCCGTACGGGGCACCCGGCGAACGCATGTACCGCACCGGTGACCTGGTTCGGCGTGACGCCGCAGGTGAACTGGTCTACCTCGGCCGCACCGACTTCCAGGTGAAGTTCCGCGGCCAGCGGATCGAACTCGGCGAGGTCGAAGCGGTCCTCGCCGAAGATCCCGCTGTGTTGTCCGCAGCCGTGCTGGTCCACGACTCCGCGACCGGTCAGAACCTGGTCGCCTACGTCGTCCCGGTGTCCGGCACCGAACTCGACGCCGCCGCCGTGCGCGCGGCCGCCGCGAAAGCCCTTCCGTCGTACATGGTGCCGTCCGCGGTGACCGTGCTCGACGCGTTCCCGCTCAACGCATCCGGGAAACTGGACCGCAAGGCGTTGCCGGATCCGGTGTTCGAGATCCGGGAGTTCCGTGCGCCGACCACCCCGGTCGAGGAGATCGTGGCCGGAGTGTTCGGTGAGGTGCTCGGGCTCGATCGGGTGGGTCTCGACGACGACTTCTTCGCTCTCGGTGGCAATTCACTGATCGCGACACAGGTGGTGTCCCGGTTGGGGGCGGCACTGGATGCACGCGTACCGGTGCGCGTGCTGTTCGACGCATCGACGGTGGCGGACCTCGCTGCCCAGCTCGAGTCGCATGTGGGTGCGGGTGGCCGGGCGGCGTTGACGGCGCGGGTGCGTCCGGAGCGGATTCCGTTGTCGCTGGCGCAGTCCCGGATGTGGTTCCTGAACCGGTTCGATCCGGAGTCGACGGCGTACAACCTGCCGATGGCGTTGCGGATCTCGGGTGCGCTGGATGTGGCGGCGTTGCGGTCGGCGGTCGGGGACGTGGTGGCGCGGCACGAATCGTTGCGCACGGTGTATCCGGAGACCCCCGACGGACCGATACAGGTCATACTTCCGGTCGCCGGAGCTGTTCCGGTGATCGACGTGGAGGAGACGACCGCCGAATCGCTGGTCGCTGCGGTGACCGGCTTCGTTACCCACCCGTTCGATGTGACAGCGCAGGTGCCCCTGCGGATCAGGCTCTTCGATCTCGGTGGTGGCGAGTTCGTGCTGGCGATGGTGGTGCATCATATTTCGGCGGACGGGTCGTCGATGGCGCCGTTCGTGCGGGATGTGATGGTGGCGTATTCGGCTCGGGTGGGCGGTGGTGTGCCGTCGTGGGAGCCGTTGGCGGTGCAGTATGCGGATTATGCGTTGTGGCAGCGGTCGGTGTTGGGGTCGGAGGAGGATCCGGGGTCGCTGATTTCGCAGCAGTTGGATTTTTGGCGTGCGGCGTTGGCGGGGTTGCCGGATCAGTTGGAGTTGCCGTGGGATCGTCCGCGGCCTGCGGTGCAGTCGTCGGCCGGTGCGCGGGTGGGTGTGGTGGTGCCGGCGCAGTTGCATGGGCAGTTGGTGGGGTTGGCGCGGGCGCATAATGCGACGTTGTTCATGGTGGTGCATGCGGCGTTGTCGGTGTTGTTGGCGCGGTTGTCCGGTGGTGGGGATGTGGCGGTGGGGACGCCGATCGCCGGGCGTGGTGAGCGTGAGCTCGATGATTTGATCGGCATGTTCGTCAATACGTTGGTGTTGCGGGCGGATGTGCGCGGTGGGGGGTCGTTCGAGGAGTTGTTGGGGTCGGTTCGGGAGTCGGATCTGCAGGCGTTCGCGCATGCGGATGTGCCGTTCGAGCGATTGGTGGAGGTGTTGAATCCGGCGCGGTCGACGGCGCGGCATCCGTTGTTCCAGGTCGGCTTCTCCTTCCAGAATCTGAACGAAGCCAACCTGAATCTGCCCAACCTGTCGATCGCACCCGTCGACCTCGAACACCGGACCTCTCAGTTCGATCTGCACTGGATTGTGCAGGACACGTACGACGAGTCCGGGAATCCTTCGGGTATCGGTGGTTTCGTGACGTATGCGACGGCGTTGTTCGACGAGTCGACGGTGGTGTCGTTCGTGGAGCGGTTCGTGCGGGTGCTCGAGGAGGTCGTGGCGGATCCGGCGCGTCCGGTGGGGGATCTCGAGATCCTCGGGTCCGGTGAGCGGTCGCGGATTCTGGAGTCGTTCAACGATACTCGTCACGAGGTGGAGTCGTCGGCGACGTTGGTGTCGTTGTTCGAGCGGCAGGTCGCGGCCGCACCGGATGCTCCGGCGATCGAATTCGACGGTCGGGAACTGTCGTACCGAGACTTCGATGCTCGCGTGAACAGGCTGGCACGACGCCTGATCGCGGCCGGTGTGCGGCCGGAGTCCACGGTCGCCCTCGGAATGCGCCGATCGGTGGAGCTGGTGGTCGGCATGGTGGCGGTCGCCAAGACCGGTGGCGCCTACGTTCCGGTGGATCCGGACCAGCCGGCCGAGCGGACGAAGTACATTCTCGACACCGCGAACCCGGTGTGTGTGCTGACCACCGCACGCGACGGTTTCGGTGTCGACGGAGAGCATCCGGTGCTGTTCGTCGACAATCCGGATGCGGGTGCGGCAGACGTTTCCGACGGTCCCCTCTCCGATGAGGAACGGCACGCCCCACTGCGGCCGGAGAGCACGGCGTATGTGATTTTCACGTCGGGGTCGACGGGTCGTCCGAAGGGTGTGGCGGTGCCGCATCGGGCGATTGTGAATCAGTTGGTGTGGAAGGTCGCGGCGTTCGGGTTGGGGCCGGATGATGCGGTGTTGCTCAAGACTGCGGCGACGTTCGATTTGTCGGTGTGGGAGTTCTGGTCGTCGTTGGTGTCCGGTGGCCGGTTGGTGGTGGCGGAGCCGGAGGGTCATCGGGATCCGGGGTATCTGGTGGGGTTGATGCGGTCGGCGTCGGTGTCGACGTTGCATGTGGTGCCGTCGATGCTCGAGGCGTTGACGGCTGCGGCGGTGGCCGATGGTTCGGGTGGGGTGTTGGCGTCGTCGTTGCGTCGGGTGTTGGCGATCGGGGAGGCGTTGCCGGGGTCGGTGGCGCAGGGGTTCCGGTCGGTGAATCCGGGGGTGGGGCTGTTCAATTTGTATGGTCCGACCGAGGCTGCGGTGTCGGTGACCTGGCATGAGGTCGTCGATGGGGATGTGGCGGGTGTGCCGATCGGTGTGCCGGAGTGGAATGTGTCGGCGTTTGTGCTCGATGAGCGTTTGCGTCCGGTGCCGGTGGGTGTTGCGGGTGAGTTGTATCTGTCGGGTGTGCAGTTGGCGCGGGGGTATTTCGGTC
>NZ_JAUZMZ010000410.1:0-542 GCF_036327435.1 Rhodococcus chondri
TCCCGATCCTCGGGAGGAGGCAACGTGTGGGTCCGTTTGAGCCTCTGGAGCTGCAACCGGTGTTCGAGTAGACGCAGGAACTCGTAGGAGGCGCGCAGGTTTGCTGCGTCGTCCCGGCCCACGTATCCCCCGTCCGCGAGCGCGCACAGCGCGTCGACGGTGTTGGGTACCCGCAGGGCCTCGTCGACGCGCCCGTGCACGAGTTGCAGCAGCTGCACCGCGAACTCGACGTCGCGCAGGCCGCCCCGCCCGAGTTTGAGTTCTCGTTCCCGCAGGTCGGAGGGGACGAGTTCCTCGACCCGGCGCCGCATCGCCTGCACTTCGGGGACGAAATCCTCGCGCTCCGACGCCGTCCACACCATCGGGCTGAGCGCCTCGATGTAGCGACGGCCCAGGTCCAGGTCGCCGGCCATCGGCCGCGCCTTGAGCAGCGCCTGGAACTCCCAGGTCTTGGCCCAGCGGTTGTAGTACTCGACATGCGCTTCGCGGGTGCGGACGAGTTCGCCGCGCTTACCCTCCGGCCGCAGCGCCGCGTCGTCCTC
>NZ_JAUZMZ010000411.1:0-538 GCF_036327435.1 Rhodococcus chondri
CTGCGTCCCCATCCCGGCCTCGCCGAGATCCTCGAACGCGGCGGTCTGCGACTCGGCCGCCGCTCACCGCTCCTGACCGCCGCCTCCGAAGTACGCGACGGTGCCGACTCCCGCCGGTCCGGACCGAGCCGAGTGGCATGAGCGAGGTTCTGAGCACCGGCCTGCTCGACCGGGTCCGCGACCGGCTGGCGGCCGAACCCGGCGAACCGACACCGGCGCGCGTCGCCGCCGCCCTGCGAGCCGAATCCGGTGGAGTGCTCGGCGATTCCGACCTGCTCGTCGCACTGACGCACCTGCAGACCGAACTGACCGGCGCCGGTCCGCTCGAGGTGCTCCTCGCAGACTCGGCCGTCACCGACGTGCTCGTCACCGCCCCCGACCGGGTATGGGTCGATCGGGGGAGCGGTGTCGAACTGACGCCCGTCACCTTTCCCGACGAAGGGGCGGTACGACGACTCGCCCAGCGTCTCGCGCTGTTCGCCGGGCGGCGCCTCGACGACGCCCAGATGTGGGTCGACGGCCGGCTGCCCGGGCACGG
>NZ_JAUZMZ010000412.1:0-533 GCF_036327435.1 Rhodococcus chondri
CCCGAGGGCAGGCAGTGCCTGCGGGGGGCCGTTCGCTAGAGCGCCTTGAGCTCCTCGGTGACCTCGGAGACCATCTTCTTGGCGTCGCCGAACAGCATCGAGGTGTGGTCGGCCGTGAACAGCGGGTTGTCGATTCCGGCGTAGCCCGAGCTCATCGAACGCTTGAGCACGATGACGGACTTGGACTGGTCGACGTTGAGGATCGGCATGCCGTAGATCGGGCTGGACGAGTCGTTCCGCGCCGCGGGGTTGGTGACGTCGTTCGCGCCGATGACGACGGTGACGTCGGTACGGTTGAACTCGCCGTTGATGTCGTCCATCTCCTTGAGCGCGTCGTACGACACCTCGGCCTCGGCCAGCAGCACGTTCATGTGCCCGGGCATACGACCGGCGACCGGGTGGATCGCGTACTTGACCTCGACGCCACGCTCTTCGAGCATCGACGCCATCTCCTTGACCGCGTGCTGCGCCTGCGCCACGGCCAGACCGTAGCCGGGCACCACGATGACCTGGTTGGCGTACGCCATCTGGAT
>NZ_JAUZMZ010000413.1:0-525 GCF_036327435.1 Rhodococcus chondri
GGTGATCTCGGCGACGGGTCCCGGCACGTCGACGCGCATCGGGGCGGGGCCGGCGTCGGTTGTGCCGGTGCCGAGCTGACCGAAGGTGTTGTATCCCCAGCAGTAGGTATCGCCGCCGACGACGACGGCGCAGCTGTGTTCGCGTCCGGTGGTGACGGCCGTCGCCGCCCCGGGCAAGGCCACCGTCACCGGCGCATACCGTGAGCCGGTGGAGCCGTCTCCCAGCTGACCTGAGTCGTTCGCACCCCAGCAGCCCACGTTCCCGGCCTTGATCGCGCACGTGTGCCATCCGGTCGCGGACACCGCGAAGCGGGCTCCACCGTCCCGGGTTGCCCCGTCGGCCGGTGCGGGGGTGGCGGCAGTCGCCGCTTCACTGCGGGGCCACCACACGAATGCGCCGACGGTCACGGCAAGCAGCGCAGCGACCACAGCGAGCACCGCCACCGGGCGCGACAAGGTGCGGTGTGGGATCGGCATGTCGGGGTTATGGGGGGATCGGCCCGCGTGGATCGACGGTCCCGGTGC
>NZ_JAUZMZ010000041.1:0-33940 GCF_036327435.1 Rhodococcus chondri
CGTCGCCGAGCGTGCTGCCCGACCCGCCACCGAGCGTCACCGGTGGAGCGGCCACAGCAACACCGGCGCCACCACCGACGAGAGCGACCGCCGTCGCAAATACCACAGCGAGTCTTCTGAACATCATGCCCCTCCCGCACGGCCGGTTCCGACCGTCTCCGCGGTCAGAGTACTAGAGGTTTCAATCCTGCTGAGGGGTTGCGCCGAGACTTTCCAGCGCCTTCCGGGCGGCCTCGAGCTCACGACTGAGCTGGGCAACACGTTCTTCGGCGGCCTGGCGAGCAGCGTCGATCACCGACTGCACCGCTTCGAGCGCGGTCTCGTCGCCGAGTTCCCGGACGGCGCGTTCCACGGCGTCGGGCGCGACGGTCGCCGGTTTGGCAACCTTCCGGGCGCCGTGCGCGACACCGACCGTCCATTCGTTCTCGGGGTCGATGGTGACGGTGATGGTGATGGCCGCCTGCTTCTTGGCGCCTCGCCGGGCGGGCGTCTTCGGCTTGGCCGCCTCTGCGGTCTTGGCCGGTTCGGTCGTCGCGGCAGCACTCGCGGGGGTCTGTGTCACGGGGACGGTCTCCTTGCTGGGCCGGGCGGGGGCCGGCGTCGGGACGGCCGGTTTCGGAGCGGCCGGTTTCGGAGCGGCAGGCTTGGGTGCGGCCGACTTGGGGGCGGCAGGTTGGGTGCCGGCGCGTTTCCCGGGGGCGGTCTTCGACGACGTCTCACGCGTGAGACGCAGTTCGTCGGCTTCGAACGGCAATTCGTCGTCGACACCTTTGGGACGGACGGTGACGGTGCTCCCGCTCACTGCAATTGCGCGTGCCGAAGTGCCGGGTTCGATGCCCAGGCTCGGAATCCCGTCGACGAGATACACGGTTGCCCGCCGCCCATCCGCGATGGCGGTGGCGAGCGTGGAAAGCTGCTCGTCGGTCAGATGATCCGCTCGTCTACGGGGCGGCATGCCACGTCCTTTCTCGGCTCGCTGCAATCGACGGCGCCCACTGTCGCACACCTGTACGACACTCACGATCCGGCACCCCTCCGTCTGCCAAGTGGGATCGAGGGGTGTGCCGCGGAGCCCGACAAGGAAAGATGACGTTGTGAACACGCCGGAACCACATTCCCCCTCCGGCTCCGACCTGTTTGCCGAGATTCAGGAGGAGCTCGAGCGTAGCCTGCTCGGCGGCCCTCGCCGCTACACCGTGGCCCAGGTCGCCGAGATGTCCGGCATGACCCCGGTGCGGGTGCGGCGACTGTGGCAGGCGCTGGGGTTCACCGTCGATCCCGAGCCGGACGCGAAGATGTTCACCGACGGCGACGTGGACGCGCTCTGCAATATAGCGGCGATCATCGGCAGTGGCGCGATCGACGAGACGCTCGAATTGTCGGCGGCACGCTCGCTCGGCCAGTCCATCTCGCGGCTCGCCGAATGGCAGCTGACGTTGTTCAACACCCACATGTTCGAGCAACTCCTCGACTCGCACGCCGGCGTTGCGCCGGACGAGATGCGGAAGGTCATCGACGAGTTGGTACAGCGCATGTCGATGCGGACGGAGAACCTGCAGAGTTACGTCTGGCGGCGGCACCTCGTGGCCACCACCGAGCGCAGTATCGTGCGGCCGCAGGGGTCGGCGCCGACCCGCGACGTGGTCGTCGGATTCGCCGACATGGTCGGCTACACCCAACTCACCCGCCGTATCGACGCGGGTGAACTCAACGAATTGCTCGAGTACTTCGAATCCGAGGTCACCGCAGTGATCGCTGCACACCACGGCTGGGTCATCAAGACGGTCGGCGACGAGGTGATGTTCGCGACCGACGAGCCCGCCGACGGCGCACGGATCGCGATCGGCCTGCAGGAGACATTCGGAGCGAGTCAGAACACCCCCGCACTGCGCGTCGGGCTGGCATGGGGACCGGCGCTGGCCCGATTCGGCGACCTGTTCGGTTCGGTCGTGAACAACGCCGCGCGGCTCACCGGTGCGGCGAGGCCCGGCGCCATCCTCGTCGACGAGAAGCTCGCCGCGGAACTGGGCGACGACGAATTCCGGGTCCAGCCGCTGCGCCGGTTGCGGGTCAAGGACTTTCGCCGGTCGCGTCCATATGTGCTTCGCCCGGCCGGGAACGGTTCTCGAGGCCGGTGACGTTTGCTTCCCTCGCGGCACGGCGGGCAACGAGGAAATCGTCGACGATCTGTTCGCAGGCACGCCGGTCGATGGGCGGCAGCGTGACGAGCCGGTTGAACACGATCGGTCCCAGCAACTGGACGAGCGCGAAGTCGCAGTCGAACTCGCCGAGGTCGTCGCGCGCCGCGTCCGACCGGAGGACCCGGTCGAACGACAGGCGGTACCGCTCGACCAGTTGACTGCGCAGCGACTGTAATTCCGGGCGATCCACCGTCCGGGAGTCGGCGGGGGAATTCGCGGGGTCGAGTGAGGGACCCATCCCCAGCCAGCACATGGCCGCGAGGGGAACGGGGGCTTCTTCGATGATCCGCGCCTGGGCGACGAGAAGTTCGACGAGCTGATCGCGCAGGCACAGATGCTCCGGAACGGCCGGCGCCGGGGGGATCAGACGCGCGAAGGCGGCCGCGACGAGTTCGGGACCGTTCGCGAAATGGCGGTACAGGGTTGCCCGGCCGACCCCGGCACGGGTGGTCACCGCGTCGATGGTGACCGCGTCGGCGCCGCCCGTGGCGAGCAGCGTGGTTGCCGCATCGAGCAGTCGCGCGCGCGATCGCACTTTGCGGGGATCGTCGTCGGAGGCCGCTGGAGCTTCGGGGTGCGCAGTCACACCCTATTTGTAAACGCTGCGGAGAGAAACCGGCTATGGAACCATCGGTTCCGTTACGATACCGACAGTCTCGTTTCCTGTCCGGCGCCCCTCTCGACCGGAAGGCCCGTCGTGCCCGACGCAGCAGCATCCACACAGACCGAGGTACCGGCACCGCGCACGACGCGAGCGCAGCTGTGGCTGCTCGTCGTCGCGTGCGCCGCCGTCGCCGCCGTGATCGCCGCGATGGCCTCCCTCAATACCGCATTGCCCGACCTCGCCGTCGATACCGGGGCCACCCAGAGCCAGCTGACCTGGATCGTCGACGGCTACACGCTCGCCCTCGCCGCGCTGCTGCTTCCCGCCGGGGCACTGGGCGACCGGTTCGGTCGTCGCGATGTCCTCGTCGCCGGGCTGGTCGTCTTCGGTCTCGGGTCCGCACTCCCCCTCGCGATCGACGGGCCGACGTGGGTGATCGTTTCCCGCGGAATCGCCGGCATCGGTGCGGCCCTGGTCATGCCCGCGACCCTGTCGCTGATCACGACCGGTTTCAGCCAGGAGCGCCGTGCTCGGGCGATCGGCATCTGGGCAGGTGTGGCAGGTTCGGGCGCCGTGGTCGGGATGATCACCTCGGGTGTCATCCTCGAATACGCGTCGTGGAAAGTCATCTTCGCCGGGTTCGCAGCGGCCTCCGCGATGCTCGTGCTCATGGCGCTGACGATCGGGTCGTCACGGGCGGAGAATTCGGCCCGGTTCGACTTCGGCGGCGGCTTCTTCGCGGTGGCCGCGGTGGGTCTGTTCGTATTGGGCGTGATGGAGGGACCGCACCGCGGCTGGCTCGATCCGGCGACCTTGGGCGCCCTCGCCGCCGGGCTGGCGGCCGGAGTGGCCTTTGCCTTCTTCGAGCTGCGCGCCGAGGCTCCGCTGCTCGACGTGCGGCTGTTCACCAACCGTGCGTTCGGTGTGGGCGCGGCGAGCCTGAGCCTGCAATTCCTCGCAGGATTCGGGGTGTTCTACCTGATCGTGCAATACCTGCAACTCGTCCTCGGATACTCACCGTTGATGTCGGCGCTGGCCCTGACCCCGATCTTTGTCGTCGTCATGGCGCTCTCCGCCGCGGTTCCGCTGCTGCTGCGACGGATAGGCCTACGGATCCTCATGGGCGCCGGGCTCACCCTGATCGGGGTGTCCCTGATCGTCATCGGGCTGCTCGACACGGACTCGTCGTACCTCGAGGTGGCGGTGGCGCTGATGATCGCGGGGGTGGGCATCGGCATCTGCACCGCCCCCGCGACCCACGCGATCGTCTCGAACACCCCGGACGATCAGCAGGGCGTCGCGTCGGCCGTCAACGACGCCACCCGCGAGATCGGCGCGGCGATCGGTGTCGCGGTGGCAGGCAGCGTCCTGGCCGCTGCGTATGCACACCGGATCGACGCGACCGCACAGATGATGCCGGAGCCGGCGCGCAGTGCCGTGCAGGATTCGCTCGCCGCCGCGCTACGGGTCGCCGAGCAGGCCGGACCGCAGGGGGCGCCGCTGATCGACCGAGCACAGGACGCGTTTCTCGCCGGGATGCAGCAGGCCTCGTGGACGCTGGCCGCCGTTCTGCTGGTCGGAGCGATCGCATCGGTGTTCTGGGCACCCGGACGCGCGTAGGGCCGGTTTTCTCCCTCTCCAGGCCGTAGGCGTTGTGTAGTACTCCGGTTCACGGTAACCTCGGTTTAACAGTTACGCGCCGTCACACTTAAAGGTGGAGAGATGACTGCATCGCTCGCTCGAGAAACCACCAGGGGCTTCGTTCCCGGGATCCCGCTGTCCGACCGCGAGGAGACCGCCGGCCGGCTGCTGGCCTCGTCCGCCCGCAAGTCGTACGACCCGATGATCGAGGTGGACTGGGAAGCACCGATCCCCGACGACAAGTTCGGCCTCACCCCCGAGTGGAGCACCCTGTACGGCACCGCGCTGTGGGACGAACTGTCCGACGAACAGCGCATCGCACTCACCAAACACGAGGCCGCGAGCGTGTCGGGTGTCGGCCTGTGGTTCGAGATCCTGCTCATGCAGATGCTGCTGCGCGACGTCTACGACCGCAACAAGCACTCCCGGCACGTGCAGTTCGCGCTCACCGAGGTCGCCGACGAGTGCCGCCACTCGGTGATGTTCGCGCGCGCCGGCGAACGCCTCGGCATGCCCGGCTACGGCCCGCCGCGCTACATCCACCTGCTCGGCAAACTCTGGGGCAGGTTCTTCCGCGGCGCCAACGCATACGCCGCGGTCATGGCGGCCGAGGAAATCCTCGACATGATGCAGCGCGACTTCATGCGCGACGAGCGCGTCCAGCCCCTCACCCGCACGGTCAGCAAGATCCACGTGCTCGAAGAGGCCCGGCACATCCGGTTCGCACGCGAGGAGGTCGCGCGACGGCTCACCGGCGCGAGCCGCGCGCGGCTGGCATTCGAACGCTTCAACACGGCACTGGTGGTCTTCTTCGTCGTCAAGAGCATGATCCACCCCGCCGTGTACGCCAACGCGGGGCTCGACGGCGACCGCGCGGCCGCAGAAGCCAAGCGCAACAGTCACTATCACGACCGGGTGCGCAAGTCCGGAACCAAGCTGATGACCTTCCTCGACAACGTCGGACTGGTCGGCGGACCGTCGAAGATCTTCTACAAGAAGGTGCACCTCCTGTAATTCGGCCTGCTGAGCGGGACTCCGCGTCCCGCTCGGCGGTTACACCACATACCCTCCGACCATGAGCATCCCGAACCCTGCCGATTTCGCACACCGTGCCGTCGTTGTCACCGGCGGCACCAAGGGCATCGGTTTCGTCATCGCCGAAACCTTCCTCGCCGCCGGTGCCGACGTACTCGTCTGCGGGCGTTCGGAACCCGCTGTCCTGCCGAGCAGCAACGGGCGCACCGCATCGTTCGTGCCGGTCGACATCCGTGACGCCGAGCAGGCGAACACCCTCATCGACACCGCGGTCGAAAAGTTCGGTCGTCTCGATGTTCTCGTCAACAATGCCGGCGGCTCCCCCGACGCCGACGCCGCGACCGTGTCGACGCGCTTCTTCGACAAGATCGTCGCCCTCAATCTGCTGGCGCCGTTCTATGTTGCGCAGGCGGCGAATCGGGTGATGCAGGCGCAGGACGACGGCGGCGCGATCGTCAACATCGGCAGCGTGTCGGCTCACGATCCCCAGCCGGGCACCGCCGCATATACCGCGGCGAAGGCCGGCCTGCTCGCCTTGACGAAGGCCCTCGCGCTCGAATGGGCGCCGAAGGTGCGGGTCAACCACATCACCACCGGCCTCATTCGCACCGAGGCCGCCGCCGAGACCTATGGACCCGACGGCGGCGCCGCGGTGACGAAGACGTTGCCGATGGAGAGGATGGCGGTGCCGTCGGACATCGCGGGCGCGTGCCTGTATCTGGCCGGCCCGCTCGCCTCCTACGTCAACGGCGCCGATCTCGCAGTGCACGGCGGGGGCGAGCTCCCCGCCCGGTACATGGCACTGCACCCCCGCTGATCAAGCTCCGGCGGCCGCTCGCTGCTCGGCGACCTGGGCACGTACGTCGTCCATATCCAGGGCCTTTATCTGGACGATCAGGTTCTCGAGAGCCGCGGGGGGCAGGGCCCCGGGCTGGGAGTAGACCAGCACGCCCTCTCGGAAGGCCATGATCGTGGGGATCGAACGGATGTTTGCCATCGCGGCGAGCTGCTGCTCGGCTTCGGTGTCGACCTTGGCATGCACCACATCGGGGTGCGCCGCGGCGGACTTTTCGTAGACGGGCGCGAAGGCACGGCACGGGCCGCACCACGACGCCCAGAAGTCGACCAGCACGATGTCGTTACCGGTCACGGTGGATTCGAAGTCCGCCGATGTCAGGTTCTTGGTGGTCACGAGATTCCTTTCGATGTGGCCGAGTTCCGGTCAGGCGGGGATGTGGGCGTCGGCCCACGCGTTGTAGCCGCCGACCAGGTCGGTGACGTTGTCGAAGCCTTGGGCACGCAGCAGCGACGCGGCCACACTCGACCGCCACCCGCCGGCACAGTGCACCACGATGGGCTTGCCCACGGGCACCTGCTCGAGCCGAACGCGCAACTGCGCCAACGGAATCGCCACAGATCCGGCGATCACCCCGGCTTCACGCTCCCCCGGATTACGAATGTCGACCAGGGTCACCGCATCGGCCGCGAGCATTTCGTCGAGTTGCTCGATCGTCGTCCGCTGCGCCGGCTGCACCAGATCTGCCAACTCCTGCGGGAACCGTCCGTCCGAGTCGACATTGAGATAGCCGGTCGCGTTGTCCGAGCCGATCCGAGCCAGCCGTAGCGCTGCCTCCTGCTCCTCACCGGGGTAGGTGATCAGCACGATGCGCTCACCGACCTCGGCGACCATGCCACCGGTCTCGGCGAACCGGCCGTCGAACCCGACATTGACCGACCCGCGCACATGCCCCGCCGCGAAGTCGTCGACACTGCGGGCGTCGAGCACCCGGGTGCCGGCCTCGAGTTCGGTCCGGACCTGCGCCGGGCTCAACTGTGGAATCGCGCGATCGGGCGTCAGCAGCGGGTGGGTCCGCTTGTTCATCGCCGCGTTGACCGAGAAGTAGACGGGCGCCGCGGGCTGGCCTTCGGTGACCAGCGCCACGAACGCGTCTTCGCTCATGGGCTGCACCGACGGATTCGTCTCGCGCTGGATTCCGATCGTGGACGTCAAGTCCGCCGACAGATTCTTTCCGCACGACGAACCCGCACCGTGCGCCGGCATGACCGTGACCTCGTCCGGCAGCTTCAGGAGCTTGTCGTGCAGCGTCCGGTACATCGCGCGCGCCAGGTCCGTGGTCGAGGAGTCCCCGACGTTGACCAGGTCCGGTCGGCCGACGTCCCCGATGAAGAGCGAGTCGCCGGTCAATACCGCCGCCGGGATCGCATCCGGACGCTCGCGCACCACTACGGAGATCGACTCCCACGTGTGTCCGGGCGTCGACAGGATCTCGAGGTTCACCTCGCCGAGCGAGATGCGCTCGCCGTCGCGCAGCCGGCGGATCGGATAATCCGTCTCGGCCGATTCGCCGAACCCGATCCATGCCCCGGTCGCGTCCACGAGTTCGAGATGGCCGGAGACGAAGTCGGCGTGGAAGTGGGTGTTGATGACGCCTTCGATCGTCAAGCCGTGCTTCTTCGCATCGTCGAGGTATTCGGTGATGTCCCTTCGCGGATCCACCACCACCGCCCGTCCGGTGGTCTCGTCGCCGATCAGATACGACGCGTGCGACAGACATTCGATGTAGTACTGCTCGAGAATCATGGCGATCCTTCCGTAATGCGCTTTCCAGGTGTTTCTCCCGGGGGTATGGACAGATTGCCATATACCCCCTAGGGTATGTCAAGTACCCCCTGGGGTATCGCCTCGAAGGGGCTGTATCCCACCATCCGATCCGAGGAGTTCACGATGCGAGAAGTCGACACTGCCGCCCTGACGCAGGCCTGGGAGGCCGGAGCACCGGTCCTGGACGTGCGCGAGGACTACGAATACACGCAGGGACATGTTCCCGGCGCCCAGCTGATCCCACTCGGGGAACTGCCCGGCCGCGTAGCCGAAGTGCTGCCCGGCGACACCGTCTACGTGATCTGCGCGTCCGGAAACCGGAGCAAGCAGGGCGCCACCATCCTCGAATCGGCCGGGCGACCTGCGGTATCCGTCGCCGGCGGAACCAGCGGTTGGGTGCGTGCCGGACAACCGGTACGACACGGACCCACCGCCTGAACGAGCCGGCTCCCCGCTCCATTACCCACCTGCCGTCACACGCCTCTCGGAGGTTCCCATGTCCACACCCGTCGTCCCCGTGGGGCCGGATTCCGTCGCCCCTGTGGGGCCGGATTCCGTCGCCCCGGTGGGGCCGGATTCCACTGCCGTCCTGCACCGGCTGCGCCGCGCCCAGGGTCAGCTCGCCGGAGTGATCTCCATGCTCGAATCCGGCCGCGAATGCCGTGACGTCGTCACGCAATTGGCCGCGGTGTCCCGCGCCCTCAATCGCGCCGGATTCAAGCTGCTTTCCGGGGAACTGCGGCACTGTCTCCTGCACGAACAGGACGACAGCTGCACCGAGCGGTTGACCGAAGATCAGCTGGAGAAGCTCTTTCTCACGCTCGCGTGACCCCACACATCCCGCGGCGCGGAGCGCCGGCGCGCAGGCCGTAGAGTGGAATCGGCCCGACCGGCGCTCGGGCGGCGGTAAGTGGGACGAAGGCGGTGACACGGACGTGATGGGGCTCGGCGAGCTGGAATCGGCCGTCATGGACGTGCTGTGGCAGTCCGACGAACCGCTTCGGGTGCGGGACGTGCTCGCACGATTGGAACCCGAACGCGCACTGGCCTACACCACGGTGATGACGGTCCTGGACAATCTGCACACCAAGGGCATGGTCTCGCGCAGCCGAGTCGGGCGCGGTTACAGCTATCGAGCGGTGCGCAGCCGCGAGGAAACCGCGGCGGAACTGCTGCGGCAGGTACTGCGAACGTCCGGCGATGCCGAGCAGGTCATGTTGCACTTCGCCAATTCCGCCACCGAAGACGAATCCCGGATACTGCGCCGCGCCGCCCGCCGAACCAGGATCCGCAGTCGCGGGGACATACCTTCGTGATCGTCGCCCTGGCGCTGTTCGCGGCAGCGATCGTGCTCGGATTCGCGGCACCGCGGTGGCTCGCCCGCCTGGCCATGCCCGGACGGAATCCACGTGTCGCACTCGCAGCCTGGGTATCGACCCAGGTGTTGTTCGTCTTCGCGCTGGTCGGCGGACCGTTGGCGGTGGCCACCCGCCCGGGCCTGCGGGTATCCCAGCTGCCTCTGCCGGCGTCGTGTGTGCGTGCGGCGCGGGACGCCGGAATGGTGCCGTGGCTGCCCTACGTCGAGACGGCACTGTGGATGATCGCCGGCGCGCTCGTCGGGCGCATATTTCTGGTGGTCACCCGCGCCTATCGGCGGCACCGGCGCGACACCGCCGCGCACCTGAACCTCATTCGGATTCTCGGCGAGGCCGGATCGAGCGGCAAGAACGAAGTGGTCTGGCTACGAGACACGGCATGTGCCGCCTACAGCGTCGGCGGCCGCAACGGCACCGTCGTCGCCAGTGAAGGCTTGAAGGCACTCGACCCCCTCGAGCGCCGAGCGGTACTCGACCACGAGCATGCGCACATCCGCGGACGCCACCACATGCTGGTGATGATCAGTCGCGCCTTGGGGACAGCGCTGCCGTTCGTTCCGCTGTGCCGGCTCGGGGCAACATGGGTCAAGGTGCTCGTCGAACCGGCCGCAGACAACCGTGCCGCTGATTCCTGCGGCCACGAGGCGGTCCGCGGTGCGCTGCTGCGATGCGCGCGGACCCCGGAGCCGGCAACGCGGGACGCCTTGTCCGACAACGTCCTCGACGCGCGACTTCGGTGGTTGGACCCGGCGCCGAGGCCCGGCCGATCACGCCGTGCGCTCACCTATCCCGCTGCCCTGACCGTCTCGGCATTCCCGGCCCTCGTCACCGGCGGCTCCGTCATCGGAATCGTGGCGGCTTCCTGCCTCACCGTGTGAGGGGCGCGGCCGACGGTGCGCAGGAGTCACCGCACGGCCGGCGACGCCAGCGATAGAGCACCGCGCCGGCGAGCATGGCCAGTGAGAGAACGGCAAGGATCGGCTGCAGCGGAGCCCACCATCCGAGCGCACCGGATGCTCCGATCGTGACGAGCACCAGCTTGTTGCAGACCGGACAGCCGACGGCGAACACGGTCAGCAGCACTCCCGCAGCAGGTGCCGCTCGCGACTCCGTCGGGCGCGAGCTCTGGATACCGAACCACATCGCGGTCAGCACCGCTGTCGCAGCCAGCACCGGATACTCCCACCATCGCACGGGAATCTCGCGTCCGAACCAGGGGTTGGCGAGGATGTCGGTGGGCACGCCGACCATGAGGAGAGTAATCACGCCCGCCGTCGCCGCCCGGACGAGAGTTCTCGTCCGCGACGTAGCGCCGCTGATCGAAGGCGGATCCTGCGTCTCGAGATCTGTGGGCGAGGGTGTCACATCGGCATCCTGGTCGGTCGGAGGTACGGCTGAGCTACTAAGCAGCTTAGTAGATTGAGCTACTATCTCGCTTAGTAGATCGAGGGGTCGTTCCACCCCCGCCCCGACCGACCATGGAGGTTGCGCATGACACCGAGGAAACCGACTCCCCGACACGGTCGGGACCTGTGGTTACTCGGCGCACTCGGTCTTGTCGCCGTAGTCCTGCTCGCTGTGCTGGTCGTCGATCGCTCCGGCGATCCGGACAACGCGACCACTGCCGCGACGCCCGAGATGGGGCCGGTCGGCGACATGTCCCGGCGCCTCGACGGGGATCCCCTCGCTCTGGGCTCGGTCGACGCCCCGGTCGTGCTGGTCGCCTACTCGGACTACCGGTGCCCGTTCTGCGCCAAATTCAGCCGCGACACCGAACCCGTCCTGATCGACAAGTACGTCGACGAGGGCATCCTCCGCATCGAGTGGCGTGATCTGCCCATTTTCGGCGAAGAATCGATGTCCGCCGCCCGCGCCGGACGCGCGGCCGCGGCCCAAGGGCGGTTCTGGGAGTTCAACAGCGCGGTCTACGCAGCATCTCCGGAACGTGGCCACCCCGACCTGACACCCGAGGCCCTGCGCGGCTTCGCCGAAGCCGCCGCGGTGCCCGACCTCGACCGGTTCGTCCGGGACGCGGCCGACATCTCGGCCGACCAGGACATCTATGCCGATGTGCTGGAGGCGAACACGATCGGGGTGTCGAGTACGCCGTCGTTCGTCGTCAACGGCACCCCGATACTCGGGGCACAGCCCGTGGCTGTGTTCGAGCAGGTGATCGACACGGCCTCGGGTTCCAAGCCGTGACCGAGATCGGCCTGCTCGGGGCGCTGCTCGGAGGCGTGCTCGCACTACTCAGCCCCTGCTCGGCGCTGCTGCTTCCGTCGTTCTTCGCCTACTCCTTCGACGGAACCGGCCGACTCGCGGCACGCACCGCGATCTTCTACGCGGGGCTGGCCGCGGTGCTTGCACCCCTCGGTGCAGGACTGGGACTGCTCGGTTCGGCGCTGACCCAGCATCGCGGAGTTGTCACCCTGATCAGCGGCTCGATCCTGATCGGGCTCGGACTCATGACCATGCTCGGGAAGGGCTTCGCCTCGGCGTCGGCGCAACGCGCGGCGAGTTCGATCACCGTGTCGGGCTCTGCCTCCGTTTTCGCGCTCGGCGCCGTGTACGGGTTCGCCGGATTCTGTTCCGGCCCTCTCCTCGGCGGCGTGCTGACGATCGCCGTCGCGGGCGGGCACCCACTCCACGGCGCAGCGCTCATGGCCGTCTACGCGCTCGGCATGGTGCTGCCGTTGTTCGTACTCGCCGCGGTGTGGGAACGCTTCGATCTCGGCAACCGCCGGTGGCTGCGGGGACGGCCGATCGGCATCGGACCTCTCCACACCCACACCACCTCGCTCGTCTCGGGTCTGCTGTTCATCGGTATCGGTGTGTTGTTCCTGGCCACGGACGGCACGGCGAACCTCACCGGGGCGATGAGCGTCGACGGGCAATTCGACTTGCAGGTCACACTCGGCCGATGGGCCGACGCTCTGCCCGACCCCGCCGCCTTGCTGATCGTCGTCCTGGCTCTCTTCGCTGCCGTCGCGGTCCGCGCGGTGCGGAGCCGGAAACGGCAGGACGCCCCGCACCAGCAGGACACCGCATCCGCTATCCCCCACGACTCCAATCGATCTCGACCCCAGGGCGCCGACCGACGCTAGGATCACCGAATGACCCTGGCGATCGCTCTCGGCCTCGGTGCAGTGATCGGCGTGCTCCTCGGGCTGCTCGGCGGAGGCGGATCGATCCTCGCCGTGCCGGCCCTGGTCTTCGGTCTCGGACTGGGAATCGAGCAGGCAATTCCCATTTCACTGATCGTCGTCGGCCTAGCCTCCGCGGTGGGTGCGCTGCCCAAAGTGCGTGCACGACAGGTCGAATGGCGCCTCGCCGCAGTGTTCGCCGCCACCGGTATCCCCGCTACCTTCGCCGGCAGCGCCGTCGGCCGGCTGCTTCCCGAACGTGCTCTGCTGATCGGGTTCGCGGTGGTGATGGTGGTGGCCGGGGTCCGCATGCTCGTCGATCGCGACGAAACCGGAACCTCATGTGCCACCGGGGGATCCGGGATCAACTGGCGCCGGTGCTTTCCTCGCTCGGTACCGGCGGGCCTGGCCGTGGGGTTCCTGACCGGACTGTTCGGTGTCGGCGGTGGGTTCCTCATCATCCCGGTCCTGGTGCTGATGCTCGGGATCGAGATGTCCGTCGCCGTGGGCACGTCGCTGGTGATCATCGTCGCGAACTCGGCGGCCGGCCTGGTGTCGCATATGAGCGGCACGAGCATCGACTGGGCCATCACGGCGGCGTTCGCAGGCACCGCGATCGCCGGATCCCTGATCGCCGGGTATTTCGGAACTCGGATGGATACCGACCGGCTCCAGCGATGGTTCGCGTACCTGGTGTTCGCCGTCGCCGCGTACGTGCTCGTCGACGCTGTCTTCCTGCGATGATCTGTGGAATCGCCGTTTCACGGCAGCGGCCGGATCGCCGTTTCACGGCAGGCGGCCCCGGGTACCCGAACGGGAACCACGCATGGAGGAGCGCACCATGGACGTATCCATCATCGAAACCTCCGGCCTCGGCGATCGCAGCTATCTGGTCAGCGCCGGTGATATCGGCGTAGTGATCGATCCGCAGCGCGACATCGACCGGGTCCTGAAACTGGCGGCCGAACGCGGCGTGCGTATCACCCACGTGCTCGAAACCCACATCCACAACGACTATGTCACCGGCGGCCTCGAGCTCTCGCGCTCCATCGCCGCCGAGTACGTCGTGCCGGCGGGTGACGATCTCGGGTACGAACGCCGCGCCGTCGTCGACGGCGACATCGTCGACGCGGGCCCGATCCGGCTGCAGGTGATGCACACTCCGGGCCACACGCACCACCACGTCAGCTACGTGCTGCGCGACCCCGAGGGCACTGCGGTCGGCGTCTTCACCGGCGGGTCGATGCTCTTCGGCACCACCGGCCGCACCGACCTCCTCGGCGAGGACCACACCGACGAACTCACCCACGCGCAGTACCACTCGGTGCGCCGGCTCGCCGACGAACTACCTCCGGACACGGAGGTGTATCCGACGCACGGGTTCGGCAGTTTCTGCGCGGCGACCCCCGCGAGCGGTGATGCTTCGACGATCGGCCGGGAACGCACCTCGAATCCGGCGCTCACGCAGGACGAGCAGAGCTACGTCGACGAACTGCTCGCCGGACTGGCGGCGTACCCCGCCTACTACGCCCACATGGGCGTGATCAACCGGCAAGGCCCGCCACCGGTCGACCTGTCGATGCCCGAGCCGGTCGACCCGGACGAACTGCGCCGGCGTATCGACGCCGGTGAGTGGGTGGTGGATCTGCGCGAGCGCACCGCCTTCGCCGCCGGGCATCTCGGCGGCACCCTCGGCTTCGAACTGTCCGGTTCCTTCGTGACCTACCTCGGCTGGCTCTACAAGTGGGGTGCGCCGCTCACCCTGATCGGTGACGACGAGGAGCAGGTGCTCGAGGCGCGCCGCGAACTGGTCCGCATCGGCATCGACGACCTCGACGGCGCCGCGGTCGGCGAGATCCACACCCTCGTCGCGGGCACCGAACTGCGTTCGTACCGGGTCGCCGACTTCCCTGGGCTCGAGCAGGTTCGCGGCGAGCGCGACGTCACCGTTCTCGACGTGCGGCAGGAAAACGAATTCGACGAGGCCCACGTCGACGGCGCGGTCAACATCCCACTCCACCACCTGCCCGACCGCGTCGACGAGGTTCCCGACGGGGAGGTGTGGGTGCACTGCGGCTCCGGCTACCGAGCGTCGATCGCCGCGTCGATGATCGACGGCCCCCGGCGCGACGTGGTCCTCGTCAACGACGAGTTCGACCGGGCGAAGGAGATCGGCCTCACGGCATAGCGCGACGAGGTCGACGAACACGATCCGCTGGTAGTCCCCCGCCCCAGCGGTTATTGTCGGCTTCGTGACACGAATGCAGACGTCCGCCGGGTTCCACACCCGCACCGGTGTCGGGCGCGCGTGTATCTACGGGTGTCGTGCCCGCTGATCGGCCGCACCCGCCTTCCCGCCCATCGGGCCCGTTCCCCTTTCTCCGTCCCACGTGTCTGTCCGTGTCGACCGTGAAGCGGCCCGGTGCGTACCGTCCCATCGATCCCGAGCGAAAGTACGGAGCAGTATTCTCATGAGCGAAAATACCCCCGAGGTCACAGATCCCACCGCGGACTGGAGCTTCGAGACAAAGCAGATTCACGTCGGCCAGCCCGCCGGCGGCGACACTCGCGCCCGTGCGCTGCCGATCTACCAGACCACGAGTTACACGTTCGACAGCACCGATCATGCCGCCGCGCTGTTCGGTCTCACCGAACCCGGCAACATCTACACCCGCATCATGAACCCGACCCAGGATGCGGTGGAGCAACGTATCGCTGCACTGGAAGGCGGCGTCGCGGCACTGCTGCTCTCGTCCGGGCAGGCCGCGGAAACCCTCGCGATCCTCAACCTTGCCGCTGCGGGCGACCACATCGTGTCCAGCCCATATCTGTACGGCGGTACCTACAACCTCTTCCACTACACCCTCGCCAAGCTCGGAATCGAGGTCACATTCGTCGAGGACCCCGACAACCTCGACGAGTGGCGTGAGGCGATCCGCCCGAACACCAAGGCCTTCTACGGCGAGACCATCGCCAACCCGAAGAACCACATCTTCGACATCCCCGGCGTCTCGGGTGTCGCGCACGACAACGGCCTGCCGCTGATCATCGACAACACTGTCGCCACCCCGTATCTGCTGCGTCCCCTCGAGCACGGCGCCGACATCGTCCTGCACTCGGCCACGAAGTACCTCGGTGGGCACGGCACCGCCATCGGTGGTGTCATCGTGGACGGCGGCACCTTCGACTGGACGCAGGGCCGCCACCCCGGCTTCACCACTCCGGACCCCAGCTATCACGGTGTCGTGTTCGCCGATCTGGGCGCGCCGGCATTCGCCCTCAAGGCTCGCGTGCAGTTGCTGCGCGACCTCGGCTCCGCGATCTCCCCGTTCAACGCCTTCCTCATCTCGCAGGGCATCGAGACGTTGTCGCTGCGGATGGAACGTCATATCGAAAACGCGCAGAAGGTGGCGGAGTTCGTCGAATCGCGTTCCGAGATCACCTCGGTCGCCTACCCGGGGCTGCCGTCGTCCCCGTGGCACGAGCGGGCCCGGCAGCTCGCGCCGAAGGGTGCGGGGGCGATCGTGGTGTTCGAACTCGCCGGTGGCGTCGATGCGGGTAAGAAGTTCGTCAACGCCCTGACTCTGCACAGCCACGTCGCGAACATCGGCGACGTGCGTTCGCTGGTCATCCACCCCGCGTCGACCACCCATTCGCAGCTCACCGCCGAGGAGCAGCTCGCCGCCGGCGTCACCCCGGGCCTGGTGCGCCTGGCCGTGGGTATCGAGCACATCGACGACATCCTCGCCGACATCACTCGCGGTCTCGCTGCCGTGGACAGCTGACCTACGCTGCCCGGAAAACGGGGGAAGGTCCGCCCTGACGGGCGGACCTTCCTGCGTTCGAGGACGAGGATCTCGATGCGTCAGCTGTCGCTTCGTGCCAGCGCCTCGGCGATCCGCTCGGACTGTGCGTTGCTCTCGAGCAGTTGCCGTACCAGCCACAGGCTCAGCACCCGCGCCACCACCGCCGCGGTGTACACCGCCGCACCGATGATGGTGATCGCCAGGAACCCGACGCTCAGTAACTGATACGACGCGATGTCCCTCAGGTCGGACAGCGTGAGCGACGCGATGTAGACGATGAACGCGGCAGCAGCTCCCACGACCATCAACACCATGCCCACGATCCGGCCTTTTCCACCGGACCGGCTGCGTGCGCTGTCCAATCCCAGCGCGGCAACATCCTTCTTGAACTGTTCACGTCGTTCGTCGACGAGAGCGGTCATCCTCATCCTCCTAGGTAGCTGGTCGACAGTTCTTCTTCGATCTCCGCCGGATCACCCGTGCGCACCACTCGTCCCTGCAGCATCAGCGCCGCACTGGTGGCAATGGGAAGCACGGCCCTCGCGAACTGTTCGGCGACGAGAATCGACACGCCTTCGGACGCCAATTCGCCCACGATGTCGTAGATCTGGGAAACGATGCGCGGTGCAAGGCCCATCGACAATTCGTCGAGAAGCAGCACCGTCGGGTTGGTGCCCAGCGCCCGCGACAGCGCGAGCATCTGCTGTTCACCACCGGACATGGAGCCCGCCAACTGGGTTCGGCGTTCTCCCAGAATCGGGAACCGGGCGTATGCCACGGTTTCCAGTTCTTCGAGTGAAACCCCGGTGCCGGTGGCGATCCACAGGTTCTCCCGCACCGTCAGGTTGGGAAAGATGCCGCGGCCTTCGGGGATCGAGCAGACGCCCAGTCGGGCGAGGTCGGCTGCGGATACTCCGTCGACGACCCGTCCGGCAAGCCGGAACTCACCCGATGTCGACGGCAGCACACCGGAACACACTTTCAGTGTCGACGTCTTGCCGCCGCCGTTGGGGCCGAGCAGCGCGACGACAGCCCCCGGACCGAGAACGAGATCGACCCCGTGCAGCACCTCGATGGGGCCGTAGCCGGCGCGGATGCCCACCAGTTCGATCAATGGGTCGGTGGTCATGCCACGTCCTCCTCGGTGCCGATGTAGGCGTTGATCACGGCGGGATCGTTCTTGATCACGTCCGGGACACCGCTCGCCAGCACCGCGCCGTAGTCGAGCACGTAGATCGTCGAGCAGATCTTCATCACCAGCGGGATGTCGTGCTCGACCAGGCAGATCGCGAGCCCGTCGCCGGCCAGCGCGGTGAGGAGGGATGCGAACTCCTCCGTTTCCTGCTCCGTCTGACCGGAAGCCGGCTCGTCGAGCAGCAGGATCCGCGGTGAGGTCATCAGCGCTCGCGCTACTTCGACCACGCGGGCCCTGCCGGTGGGGATGTCCGAGACATCCTTGTCGGCGATATCGGTGAGTCCGGTCAGTTCGAGCAGCCGATCCGCTTCCGCGTCGACGTCGATCCGGTTGCGGCTGTTCGCATTGTGGATGTCCCCTGCCACACGCAGGTTGTCGCGCACCGACAGCGACACGAACAGTTCGAGTCGCTGGAAGGTACGGGCCAGGCCCATCCGGGCGCGATTGTGCGGTGCCGAGCCCGTGACGTCCACACCGTCCAGCAGCACCGTGCCCGACGTCGGCCGCTGCAATCCGGTGATGGTGTTGAACAGGGTGGTCTTACCGGCACCGTTCGGTCCGATCAGACCCGTCACCGTCCCCCGTCGCACCTCGATGTTCACGTCCTTGACCGCGACGTGACCGCCGAAACGCACTGTCACTCCGCGCGTTTCCAGAATCGGCGTATCAGCCATTGGTGACCAGCTCCTTTTCCGGTCGCGTGGGTGCCGGCGTGAGATGCTCGGCGATTCCCAGTTCACGATCGATTTCGTCGCGTACCGCAGGGCCGTACGGCTCGTCGATGCCCACTCGCTCCGGGACCAGCGGCTTGCGCCGGGCTGCCTCGTCCTTGCCGAGGACCGCCTCCGGCATCACCATCTGCCCCACGACCGGCAGCATGAACACCGTCACGATCGTGATCGACGCGAACCACCAGTTGTCGAGCAGTCCTCCCAGTGCCAGCAGATAGGTTCCGAGAACAACTGCAGCGCCACCGGCGAGGACCGGTTTCGCGTTCGCGAGGCTGCGATAGCCTTCGACCATCTGGTGGACGTTGCCGCTGGGATTGGCCGCGACACCGATACCGATCAGCGCCGGGCTCACCGCCGCGACGTGCCCCAGGAACGTCCACATGCCGGAGAGTTCCGGTTGCGCCGCGGCCAGGTTCGAGAACGACACCATGATGACCGCGAAACCGACGCCGGCCAGCAGTCCGCCGAACAGTGCACCCGTCACATAACCGATGCCGGCCACCACGGTGAGCATCAGCAGCGACAGGCTCACCATGATCGAGAAGCTCTCGTTGGACACCGAACCCATGGCGCTCGACATGAACAGACCGCCCAGGCCGGCGATTCCGGTCGAGAGCGCGAACACTCCGAGCTTGAGCCGCACGAGGCTCTGCCCGAGCATCGCCGATGCGGCCGGGCTGTCCTTCATCGCCGCCAGCCGTCGTCCGTATCCGCTGTTGCGCAGCGCGATGATGCCCACACCGAGCACGGCGAAGATCACGGTCACGGTCATGAGGAAGACGGTCTCGTTGCGCAGGTCCAGCGGTCCCACCTTCAACGGAGGAATCGCGATGCTGCCGTCCGTGAAGAGTGAGAACTTCATCCCGAACAGTTCGTGCGTGGTGGTGTCACGCAGCACCATGTTCGACAGGAAGACACCGAATGCCATGGTGGCGAGCGCCAGATAGAGGCCGCGCAGTCGTAGCGCCGGCAGTGCGATGAGCCCGCCGATCAACGCGGTGACGACCACGCCGAGAGCCACGCCCCACAGGTTCAGGTGCGCCGACAGCCCGGTGCCGGAAATCCCGAAGTGGAAGGCGACGATGGTGGAGATCGCCCCGAACGACACCGGGGCAAGGTTCATTTCACCGGCGTATCCGGTCAGCAGCGTCAGCGACAGTGCGATGATCGCGAACGTCATACCGATCGTCAGTGTGGTGACCGCCGAGGTCACCATCAGCAACCGGATGGCATAGACGATCACGACGAGGGCGACCGCCCATGCCGCCGCCTTGCGCACCGACGGCACGTGGTACCGCTCGCGGGTGCGGGTGACCGCGCCACGCAGCCGGTCCTGCGGCAGCACGATGAGCACGACGAACAACGCGATCATCGGCAGGGACACACGAAGGTTCGACGTCCAGGTCCACGCCGTCGGGAAATATGCGAGCACGTAGGTGGCGGACAGTCCGAGCAACAATGCACCGGCGAATGTCCGCGGGATGCTGCGCAGCCGGCCGAACATGGCTGCGGCGAACGCATCGATGACGAGCAAGGTCAGCATGTTGGCTTCGAGGGTGCCGCCGTTGATGGGAGTAATCAGAATTCCGGCGAGCACCGCCAGCGTCGAGCCCATGGCCCACGACAGCGCAGCGAGGCGGTCGGGATCGTGGCCGTTGAGCCGGAGCAGATCCGGATCGTCCACCACACCGCGCATCGCGACACCGGCCCGCGTGCGGGTGAACATGATGCGCAGGCCGATCGCGATGAGCACCGCCACCGCGATACAGATCAGCTCGTGGTACCGGATACCGACACCGAAGATCTCGATTTTGCTCTGGTCGCCGAAGAACATGGACATGGTGCGAGCGGTCTCGGGATGCCAGAACCAGTGCGACACCGACAGCATGCCCAGCAGGATCGACACCGTGACGACGATCTTGGTCACCTCGGCGGTATCACGCATCCCGCGCATGATGACGACGTAGAGCAGCAGACCCATCAGTGGGCCGATGACGCAGAGAACGATGACGAGAGCGACCGGGGTGGGCAATCCCCACCCGTAGCGCAATTGCCAATAGGCGAACGCCCCCAGCATCGCCTGCGCGCCGTGCGCGAAGTTGAAGATGCCCGACGTGTTGTAGGTGAGAACCAGTCCCGATGCGGCGATGGCGTAAACCGCTCCGAGCACCAGTCCTACGACGGTGAAGGTCAGGAAGGTGTTCAAGGGAGTACCTCTACTTCGGGGACGCCGACGGCACGCGCTGTGCCGCCGGCGTCGATCACGCGAATCAGGAGGTCGGCCTGATGATGTTCGGATTCAGGAATTTCGTGGCGATCCGGTCGGGTCCGAGTTCCGTGCCCCAGGTGCTGCGGTCGGTCGCGACGAGGTACCGATCGTCGCACTTGAAGTTCGCCGTCCCCGCGGGGAAGGCCTGCGTGTATTCGGCGCCCTTCAGCGTGACGACCAGACCGCACGCGGCCGGCATGTTGTTGCCCGGGTCGGTGACGGCGTGCAGTCCGCCGCCGTCCCACTCGTGGATCTGCGAGAGTTCGTCGATCATGCACTGCCGGCTCAGATCCGAACCGCATTCCTTCGCGGCGGTGGCCCACAGCAGGAACGAAGACGTCGCCTGCATCCCGAGCAGCGCCGTCTTCCCGCCCTGCTCTTCGACGAGCTCGACGTACTTCTTCACTGCCGGAACGGAGTCGGCGTGCTCGAGCATCTGGAAGGTCATGCCGGCATGCAGATTGTCGAGCAGGCCGGAGTCCTTGTTCCACTCGCTCACGCCGTCGGCGTACCAGGTCGCCTCACCCATGAAGATCGGGTTGATGCCCACCTGGTCGAGTGCCTTGACGAAGTTCAGTTCCCCGGGTGAGGCGGACCGGGAGGTCCACAGCCCCTTGACCCCGCACTCCTTGTACTTCTCGGCGAAGGGCACGTAGCTCGGCTCGCCGTCGTAGTTGAGGGTGACGCCGCAGTCCTTCAGCGTGAACCCGGCGGACTCGGCGACCGAACGAATCTTCGTGGTCGTGGCGATGATCGTCGGCATGGTGCTGTTGATGACGTCGAAGTCGCCGACCAGGTCCGGGTACATCTCGGCGAGCTGGAACCACTGCGACCCGTTCGCGAAGTCGACCGGGAACGGTACGCCCTGGTACTTCATCGGACCGTTCGCCGCGTCCGGCGCGGCCGTGAAGCCCGGGACTGCCGCGAGGTTGCAGGCCACGCGGGTCTGCTCCGACGTCTGATCCATCGCGAATCCGTGGCCCACGAGCATGAATTCGTTGGCGCACGCATCCTGCGTCACGGCGTTCGCCTGCGTCATCGCGGCGTCGTAGTGTGTGCCGACGATCTGGCGTCCATTGATGCCGCCCTGGGCATTGCACCAGTCGATCATGGCGGCCACGGCGTCGCCCATCTCGCGGTTCAGGCCCGGGCTCTTGACATACCCGCGGTCGTCGCCGTAGCCGATACGGATCTCGGTATCGGAGATCCCCTGGTCTGTCGCGCCCTTCGCATCACCCTGACCACACGGGGATTCGAGGGTGCCGAACTTCGATTCCGACGGCGCGGCCGCCTCATTCGCCGCAGCGGGCGCAGCAACGACAGCGCCCGGGTCACTTCCACGGTCGGAGGCGCAGGCAGATGTCACCACCAGGGTGGCGGCCAGTCCCGCCACTACCTTCAATGTCGGACTGAGTTTCACGATGAGGGGGCTCCTTCGTCTCGACCGATTCGCCGCAGCGGTGAGAGCAGAACCTCACGCCGGCATGTCGGGTGACGCGAAAGTAACGAGCGCCAGGTGACCGCCATCGACCATTCCCGGTGAGTGAGACACGCGCGTGACCGGCGACACAGGACGCTCCCGGTCAGTGGTACGCGTCACGCTACCCGCCACCACGGATGTGAGACCGTGACGCGACGTGGATCGGACATCGGCAATACCAGAAAGGCGTTGCATGTTAGCACCAGCAGATCTCCAACAAATGCTGCAACAGGTCGTTTCCCGGCTCACCGGCCCGGAGGGCCGGTTCGAGATCGTCGAAGAAGACGTGCGCGGCAACCGCATGCCGGTCATGCGCAACCGCGACCGGAAGGTAGGCGACCTCGTCGCCGCGTCGAAGGTGTGGGGTGACCGCGACTATCTGGTTACGGCGGATCGGCGCATCTCGTTCGAGCAGCACGCCGATGCGGTCGCGGCCGTGGCCACTGCCCTGCGAGACGAGTACGGAGTCGGCAAGGGTGACAGGGTTGCCGTTCTCGCCGCCAACTCGCCGGAGTGGGTCATCACCTTCTGGGCAGCGCAGTGCCTGGGCGCGGTGGTCGCGGCCCTCAACTCGTGGTGGGTGCCGAAGGAGATCGAGTACGGCGTGAACCTGGTGCGCCCGAAGGTGCTGGTGGCGGACGCCAAGCGTGCCGCCCTGCTCGCCAAGACCGACGTTTCCGGCTTCACGTTGCTGACGGTCGAAGAAGACCTGCCGCGCATCGTGTCGGCCGGCGGCGGAGCCGACCTGCCGACGGCGGACGTAGAGGAAGACGATCCCGCGGCCATCCTGTTCACCAGCGGAACGAGCGGACGACCCAAGGGGGCGTTGCATTCTCAGCGCAACCTGCTGGCCGTGGCCGATTACCACCGGTACTCCGACGCGTTGGTGGCCGGGATGTACGGACGGACCTACGACGATGCGACGCCCAGCGACAACCGCTATCTGCTGACGTCGCCGCTGTTCCACATCGCCAGCCTGCACAACATTGCGGTGCCCCGTCTGGCGACGGGCAGCGCGGTGGTGATGACCGAGGGCGCATTCGACGTCGACAAGGTCTTCGGGTTGATCGAGCGCGAGAAGGTCACCAACTGGGGTGCGGTACCGACGATGGCCGCGCGCATGCTCGAGCACGAGAACCCGGACAAGTACGACCTGTCCTCCCTGACTGCGTTCGCGTTGGCCTCGGCGCCGTCGTCGCCGGCGTTCAAGCAGCGGCTGCGTGAGCGGTTCCCCTTCGCCGAGCAGGCACTGGTGGACAGCTACGGCCTGACCGAGTGCAGTACCGCGATCTCGGTGTCGACGGCGGCCGAACTCGAGGCCTTCCCCGGCACTTTTGGTAGGCCGATCATCACGGTGAGCCTGGAGATCCGCGACCCGTTCGGTGAACGGGTGCCCGACGGTGTCGAGGGTGAGGTCTGCGTGCGCAGCCCGTTCGTGATGCTGGGTTACTGGGAGGACGAGGCCGCCACCGACGCCGCGATCACGGCCGGAGGTTGGCTGCGCACAGGCGATTACGGGCTCATCGAGAACGACCGGCTGCGGCTGACCGGTCGCCGCTCGGATCTGATCCTTCGCGGTGGCGAGAACATCTATCCCGCCGAGATCGAGCAGTGCCTCGACGAGCATCCGGCCGTGCAGGAATGCGCCGTGCTCGGCCGCGACCACGCCGACCTCGGGCAGGAAGTGGTTGCCGTGGTCGTGTTGCGGCCGGGCAGCGACGTCACCGATGAAGACCTCCGGGAGTTCTGCAGCGAGCGCCTCGCGCACTACAAGGTCCCGGCGCACTGGAAGATCACTCGAGAGTTGCTGCCGCGTAACGCAACCGGAAAGATCGTTCGCCGCGACATCTCGCTCTGACGCGGCGGGCGCGGAGTCGGACGATGGACGGGCCCCGGTGGATCGCCGGGGCCCGTCCTTCGGTTCGTCGTGCGGTGCCTGTTGGTGTCAGTCGACGTTCGGCGTCCACTGCACACCGTTGATGTGTGCGCCGCCGTCGACGTAGAGGGTGTTTCCGGTCAGGTACCGCGAATCGTCCGACGCGAGGAAGGCCGCGACCGGTCCGATGTCGTCGAGCGGATCACCGATCCGCCCCATCGGGTTCGATGCGGCCATCGCCGCCGCGTTCTCGGGGTGCGCGGCCGCCGTGCGCCGGTAGGCTTCGGACTGAGCGCCCGGGCAGATCACGTTGCAGCACACCTGTTTCGGTGCCCATTCCCGCGCGGCGGTACGCGTGAGGGAACGCAACGCTTCTTTGGCCGCGTTGTACTGGGCCGTGTACATGTGCGCATTCACGCCGTTGAGGCTGCACATCGAGATCACGCGTCCGGTGCCGTGTCGCTCCAGTTCGGGGAGGGCACGCTGCATGGCCCAGAACGCAGCCATGACAGCCATGTCGAAACCCGATCGCAGATGCTCGTCGGTCATGTTCTCGAGACGTGCGAATCCGGAACCGCGCCAGGCGTTGTTGACGAGAATATCGAGGCGGCCGAACCGGTCGACGGCGGCGTCGATCATGCCGTGCACCTGGTCACGGTCCGTGACGTCGGTGCGGACGAACTCGGCCTCGGCACCCCACTCGTCGGCCAGCCAGCGGACGGTGTCGGCGCCGGCCTGCTCGTTTATCTCGGCGACCACGACCCGGGCGCCCTCACGTGCGTAGGCGCCGGCGACTCCTCGTCCGATACCCATACCCGCACCGGTGATCACTGCGACCCGGCCGTCCAGTTTGCCCATTGAATTCTCCTCGTTCCGTGGCTCTTACGTGGTTCGGTGCGGACACGGAACCGTCTCGGGTGCCGGTTACCGCCCCGGCTCCGGATCGCGCGGGAGGCCGAGCAGACGTTCGCCGATGATATTGAGTTGCACATCGGTGGTGCCGCCGGCAATCGAGTACGAGCGCATGCTCAGGAAGCGCTGGATCGCGGAGTCCCGCGGCTGGTCGCCGAGCAGCGACGCCGGGCCACTCCACTCCACCGCCAGCTCCCAGATCTGTTGCGAATGTTCGACACCGAGCAGTTTGGCGATCGACGATTCGGCGCCGGGTTGCAGCCCTGCAAGCGACCGCAGAGTCGAACGCAGAGCCATGAGACCGCCGGTATGGGCGTCGCACAACACCTTTCCGAGAATGCTCCGCTGCTCATCACCGAGCGCATCGCCCAGATCCTCGGCGAGGGCGAGCAGTTGCTCGCCGCCCGATCCGATCGACGACCCGGCGGACAACGACACCCGCTCGTTCGCGAGAGTGGTGCGCGCAAGCTTCCAGCCGTCGCCCGGGGCACCGACGAGCAGCTCGTCGGGGACGAACACGTCGTCGAAGAAGACCTCGTTGAACAGGGACTCGCCGGTGATTTCCCGCAGCGGGCGAATGTCCAGTCCGGGGCTGTTCTTGATGTCGATCAGGAAGTACGAGATGCCCTTGTGCTTGGGCACCGACCCGTCGGTGCGGGCCAGACAGATACCCCAGTCGGCGGTCCGGGCCATGGAGGTCCACACCTTCTGGCCTTGCAGCACCCAGCCACCGTCGACCTTGGTCGCCCGCGTGGCGAGTGCGGCGAGGTCGGAGCCGGCGCCCGGCTCCGAGAAGAGCTGACACCATGCGATGTCGCCGCGCAGCGACGACGGCACGAACCGCTGTTGCTGTTCTTCGCTGCCGTGGGCGAGCAGGGTGGGCACCACCCAGTTGCCGATGATCATGTCGTGCGGCGTCAGGTTCGCGCCCTGCAGTTCCTCAGCGATGACGAGTTGCTCGACCGGACCGGCACCCCGCCCCCACGGCACGGGCAGATGCGGGGCGGTGTAGCCGAGGTCGGCGAGCCGGACTGCCTGTTCACGTCCGGACAGCGCTGCGGTCTCGGCCAATTCGGCTCGAACTTCGGAGCGGATGCGGTCGGCTTCGGCCGGCAGCTCGATCGACAGGTCGCGACGCGTGCCCGACAAGGTCAGGTCGGCGACGCGGCGGCGCCAGGATCCGGTTGTGCCGAGCAGGATTCGCAGCGTTTGCGCTCGCCGCAGGTACAGGTGGGCGTCGTGCTCCCAGGTGTAGCCGATGCCGCCGAGCGTCTGGATGCAGTCCTTGGTGACCGTGTACGCCGCCTCCGGGGCGACGGCACCGGCGACCGCGGCGGCGAGGGACGATTCGCTTCCGGCTCCGGCGGCGACTGCGCGCGCCGCGTCCCATGCGGCGACGCGGGCCTGTTCGACGTGCGCGAGCATCCGCGCGACGCGGTGTTTGACGCCCTGGAACTGTCCGATGGGCCGGCCGAACTGCTGACGCACCTTCGCGTAGTCGGCGGCGGTGGCGACCGCCCGGTCGGCAACACCCGACGACTCGGCCGCGAACAGTGTCGCGGCGAGATCCCGAACACGCGCGGGCGCGATGGCGAGGACGTCCCCGGCGCCGAGCCCGAGTTCGGCGGCCGTGAGTGTCGCGTTGCGGCGGACGACGTCGTGGCTGGGCAGTTCGGTGACGATGCCCTTCTCCCGCGGTACGACGACGAAGACCTCGTCGCCGATGGTGTCGCGCGCGGCGAGCAGGTACAGATCGGCGGTGTGGCCACCGAGTGCGTAGCCGGACTCGCCCTCGAGAACCGGTGTGTCGCCGGTTCGGTCGACGACGAGAGTGCCGGGTTGCAGGGCGATGGAGGCGAGGATCGAGCCGTCGGCGAGTCCGGGCAGCAGGTCCGCGCGACCCGATTCGTCGAGGATCGCCGCGACGAGCACTGTCGGCAGGTACGGACCGGGAACCAGTGCGCGACCGAATTCTTCGACCACGACCGCCAATTCGCCCATGCCGTATCCGGCGCCCCCGACCTCCTCGGGCAAGTGCAGCCCCAGGACACCCAGTTCGGCCAGCGAATTCCAGAACTCGGGGCGCTCATCCACCTTGGCGTCGACCGCCGCGCGAAGCACGGTGGGGGTGATGTGGCGGGTGGCCCACGCGCGCACGGCGTCGCGCAGCGCGAGTTCCTCGTCGGTCAGTGCGATCGTCATAGTGTCCCCAGTTCGAATGCATTCGCATGACGGAGACGGTGAGGTCGCCATCTTCCAGCGAGACTGACTGGAATGTATTTCAGTTCACACCGGCCGGGGGTGCCGTTTCACTCAGTGGGACGGCGGTCGGCAGACGAGGCCGCGACGTCACACTCCGAACAATGCGGCCGCGTTGTCGCGGCACACCTCACGCAACCACCCGGAATCCGGCGCGACCCGCTCGAGCGCCTCGAGCTGGTCGATGTAGCCGTACGGGATATTGGGGAAGTCGGTACCCAGCAGGATCTTCGAACGCAACGTGTCGAGCCTCGGTAGCGCCGCGACCGGGAACGGAGCGTCTTCCTCCGCGAAGTCGGTGAAGGCCATCGTGGTGTCCAGATACACCCGCGGGTACTCCTCGGCGAGATCGAGGAACTCGCGATATTCCGGCATGCCCATGTGCGCGACGATCATCGTGAGCCGCGGATACCGGCGCATGAGCTCGCGCATCGGCCCCGGTCCGGTGTAGGTCCCGGGAGCGGGCCCCGAACCGCAGTGCACGACGGTCGGTATCGCCGCGTCCTCGAGCCGACCCCACACGCCGTCGAGCAGCGGGTCCACGGGTGAATAGTCACCCACCTGCAGATGTGATTTGAACACCGCGGCTCCTGCGTCCAGTGCCTCGGCGACGTAGCCCGCGGCGTCCGGTTCCGGATGGAAGGTCGCGGTGTGCAGGCAGTCGGGGGTGCGCGCCGCGAACTCGGCCGCCCACGAGTTGAGCCATCGCGCCATTCCGGGCTTGTGAGGATAGAGCATCGCGGTGAAGCGGCGCACCCCGAACTCGCGCAGCCGGGCCACTCGCTCGTCCTCGGTGTGCCGGTAGGTGATCGGCCACTCACGTCCGACCAGCGGACCGACGGCGTCGAAGTACTGCCACACCTTGTCGAGGACGTTCGCGGGCATGAAGTGGGTGTGGACGTCGATGATCTCGTCCAGATGGTGCCGGGCCCGAAACTGAGCGACGCGTTCGACTTCGTTCACCTCGCGACCGTACCCAGAGCCGGGCACGTGCCGGCCGGGGACACGCGAAACGACCACGCCGGTCGCGCTAGCAGAGTTCAAGTTTCAACCACTCGAGACATTCGTCACAGGCCCCCAGCTTCCCATAGGCTTACCTAACCAATATTATCCGAGCATTACATAACTTTTACATCGCGTGTGGACCCGCACCACCGCGCGACCGACCCATCGGAGCCGTACCGTGAAATTGAATCTCAAGAGCATGCTCGTTGCTCCCGCACTCGCCGGTGCCATGATCCTCACCGCGTGCGGCGAAAGCAGCAGCACCGCTGACAACGCCGGCGATGCCGGCGATGCCGCGACTGTCACGGTCGAGACCAACAACGGTTCCATGGAGGTCCCGGTGAACCCCGAGCGCGTCGTCGCGCTCGACAACAAGTCCTTCGAGATGCTGCGCGACTGGGGCATCACTCCCGTCGCCCTGCCGAAGACCCTGCTTCCGAACAACGGCTTCGAAGAGTGGCGGGCCGACGACTCCATCCTCGACGTGGGCACCCACCGCGAGCCCAAGCTCGAACTCGTCAGCGAGGCACAGCCCGACCTGATCATCGGCGGATCCCGGTTCACCGAGTTCACCGACGACCTCAGCGACATCGCGCCGGTTGTCGACGTCTCGGCACTGGACGAGTCCGAAGGCGGCTACATCGAGGGCCTGAAGGACCAGACGCTGGCTCTCGGCCGGATCTTCGACAAGGAACCGGAAGCCGAGGCGATCGTCGGCGAACTCGACGCCGCCACCGAGGCTGCCAAATCCGCCACCAACGGCGAGACCGTCTTCCTCTCCGTCGTCTCCGGCGGCAAGATCGACAACGGTGCCCAGCGCATCGGCCGTCTGCTCGAGGGCGTCGATCTGAAGGACGTCTTCGCGGGCGACGCCGGCGATATCCACGGCGACTCCGGGCTGGCCCCCGAGGCAATCGCGCAGGCCGACCCCGATTGGATGATCGTGCTCGACCGCGACACCGCCACCACCGCCGTCGGCGAAGCACCCGCCCAGCCGGCCGCTGCGGTCATCGACGCACAGGAAGCGTTCGCCAACACCACGTTCGCGACCAAGGACCAGATCATCTACCTGGACGGCGACTTCTACAAGCGCGAGGGCATCGAGTCCTACACCGAGGCGTTCCAGCAGATCGCCGATGCGTTCACTGCCGCTTCCCAGTCCGCGCAGTAACGACTCCGCCCCGTAACGACAGACACATCCGGTCCCGTGTTCGTCACCGCACACGAAAATCGAGATCCATGACGAAGAACCGACTGCTGCTACCACTGATATCGGTGGTCGTGCTGGCGCTGACCGCGGCATCGCTCATGGTCGGCGAATACGACATCACGTTCCGATCGCTGATCGACGATCCGGCCGCCCGCGAGATGTTCTTCATCTCCCGTGTGCCGCGCACCCTGGCCCTGATCTTCGCTGCCGTCGCGATGAGCGTGTCGGGGGTGATCATGCAGCTGATCACCCAGAACAAATTCGTCGAACCGACCACAGCCGGCACCAGCCAGTGGGCGGGACTGGGCCTGCTGTTCACACTCATCGTCATGCCCGATGCGGCGCCGATGGTCAAGATGGTCGTCTCCGTCGTCTTCGCGTTCGCCGGCACGATGGTGTTCATCGTCGTGCTGCGCCGGCTCGTCATCAAATCGTCGATCATCGTGCCGCTCGTCGGCATCATGCTCGGCGCTGTCGTCGGTTCGGTGACGACGTTCGTCGCCGGCAACTTCGACCTGTTGCAGTCCATGTCGGCGTGGCGGTCCGGCGGCTTCAGCAGCGTGGTGCGCGGATTCTACGAACCGCTGTGGGCGGTGGTGATCGTCGCCGTGCTCGCATACGCGCTGGCCGGCAGGTTCACGATCGCCGGGCTCGGCAAGGACCTCGCCACCAACGTCGGGCTCAAGTACGAGCAGATCGTCTTCCTCGGCGTGACCCTGGTCGCCGTCTCCACCGGCGTCACCACCGTGGTCGTCGGCTTCATCCCGTTCCTCGGGTTGATCGTGCCGAACCTCGTGTCGATGATGCTCGGCGACGACATGCACAAGAACCTGCCGTGGGTCGCGGCCGTCGGCGCCGGTCTGCTCCTGCTGTGCGACCTCGTCGGCCGCACCGTGGTGGCCCCGATGGAAATTCCCGCGTCCGTCATCCTCGGCGCCGTCGGCGCCGCCATCTTCATCGCTCTCGTCGTGAGGCAGCGTCGCTATGTCAGTGCTTGAATCCTCGAAGTCCTCCCCGGCCCGCAACGAGACCGCCGACACCGCGAAGGCACGGCGCGTGCTCTCGCCGGGAGTGCGGCTGGCCATCGTCGGGGTGCTCACAGCGCTCGCGGTCGCGTGCTACCTGTTCCTCTTCATCCGCGGATCGTTCGATTTCGCGTTCCCGCGGCGGCTCACGGTGCTCGGAGCGATGATCATCGCGGCGTTCGCGCACGGCATGGGCACCGTCGTGTTCCACACCGTGACCAACAACCGCATCCTCACACCGTCGATCATCGGGTTCGACTCGCTCTACACGCTGATGCAGACACTGACGGTGTTCTTCTTCGGTGCTACCGCGATCGCCAACACCGAGGGCACCCCGAAGCTGATCGCGCAGACGACCCTGATGGTGGTCCTCGCGACCATCCTCTACCGCTGGCTGTTCTCGGGCCGCTTCGGCAGCCTGTTCCTGATGCTGCTCGTCGGCGTCGTGCTGGGCATGGCCTTCGACAGTCTGTCGACGTTCGTTCAGCGCGTGCTCTCCCCCACCGAGTACGACATGCTCTCCGTCGAACTCATGGGCCGGCTCTCGTCCGTCGACTCCGACTACCTGCCCCTCGCGTTCGGTGTGTGCTTCGTCGTCGGCGTGATTCTGTGGCGGCGACGGCACCGGCTCGACGCGCTGCTGCTCGGCCGCGAAACCGCCACGAACATCGGGGTCGAATACAAGCGTGAGCTGACGCTGATGCTGGTGCTCATCGCGCTGCTGGTGGCCTTCGCGACCGCGCTGGCCGGACCGATGACGTTCTTCGGGTTCCTCGTCGCGACGCTGGCATACCAGATCGCGGGCTCCTACAAGCACCAGTACGTGATGCCGATGGCGTTCCTGCTCGGTGTACTCACTCTCGCTGCCGGCCAATTCTTCATGCAGCACATCTTCTATGCGGGCGGATTCCTCACCGTCATCATCGAATTCGTCGGCGGCATCCTGTTCCTCCTCATGATTCTCCGAAAGGGCACGCTGTGATCGAGTTCCACGACGTCTCCATGTCGTACCAGGACAAGCGGGTGCTCGGTCCGGTCAGCGGCATCATCGAAGAGGGCGGCATCACCTCGCTCATCGGACCCAACGGGGCCGGCAAGTCGACGCTGATGACGATCATCGGCCGGTTGATGGAACCCACCACCGGCACCGTCAAGGTCGGCGGCATGGACATCAAGGCCACCAAGTCGCGCGAACTGGCCAAGCACATGTCGATCCTGCGGCAGGAAAACCACATCACCGCGCGCCTGACCGTGCGCGAACTCGTCGGGTTCGGCCGCTTCCCCCACTGCCAGGGCCGTCTCACGCGGGAAGACGAGCGGCACGTCGACGAGGCGATGGAGTTCCTCAATCTGCTCCCGTTCGCCGACCGCTTCGTCGATCAACTGTCGGGAGGGCAGCGCCAGCGCGCGTTCGTGGCGATGGTGCTCGCGCAGGACACCAAGTACGTGCTGCTCGACGAACCGCTCAACAACCTGGACATGAAGCATGCCGTGCTGATGATGCGGCAGTTGCGCCGGGCCGCGGACGAGCTCGGCAAGACCATCGTGCTCATCATCCACGACATCAATATCGCCGCGGCCTACTCCGATCGAATCATCGCGTTGCGGGACGGACTGATCGTCACCAGTGGCTGCGCCGAGGAGATCATGCAGGACGACGTCCTCACCGACGTCTTCGACACTCCGGTCAGTGTGCACTCGATCGCAGGTCAGCGCACCGCGGTCTACGCGCGCTGAGCCCGGACTCCCGACCGGACGTCAGAACAGCGTCAGGTCGGCGTCCTCGACGGCCGCGGTCTTCCGCGCGGCCGGTTGCGCGACGAATTTCGGGACCTCGATCGGCCCCGGCCGGGCCGCGGCTTCGCGCGCCGCCTCGCCGGCGAGCTGGTCGGCGACCTCGTTGAAGTGGTTGCCGACGTGCCCGCGCACCCAGCGGAACCGCACCGGCCCGACGCGTTCGGCGATCTCCCGGTCGATGGCCCGCACCAATTCCAGGTTCTTCACCGGTGCGCCGGACGATGTCTTCCAGCCCTTGCGCTTCCACCCGGGAAGCCATTCGGAGGCGCATTTGATCGCGTACTGCGAATCGGATTCGATGATCATCGGCTCGGCACCGGGATGCGCCCGCAATGCCTCGAGCAGGGCCCGCAGCTCGGCGATCTGATTTGTGCCCACCCGTTCGCCACCCGACTTGCTGGGGCCTTCGTGATTGACCCATGCCCATCCGATGGCGCCACCGGGATTGCGTAGGCAGGATCCGTCGGTGCTCACGATGATCATGTTGCGAACCATAGCCTTTCCGTACGACACGGTCGAAACCAACGCCTCGGCGACGCAGGCTACGGTGAGACAGTGGCCGTCTCCGTCGGCGAATCCGCCCCTCCGATCGACACCCGAGTCCGGGTGCCTCGACCGGTCGACATCGTATCGACCCTCCAACCGCTGCAGCGCGGACCGTGGGATCCGAGCCAGCGCCGCGACGGTCACTCGGTCTGGCGGGTGTCGCGAATGAGGTCCGGCCCGGTCACGTGCCGTCTCACCCAGGACGGTCCCGACGGCGCGCGCTGCCTGCTGTGGGGACCGGGTTCCGCCGAACTGCTCGACCGTCTGCCCGACCTGCTCGGGGCCCGCGACGACCCGTCCGGCTTCACCCCCGAGCACCCCGTGCTCGCCGAGGCACACCGGCGGATGCCCGCGATGCGCATCACCCGCACCGGGCACGTACTCGAAGCGCTGGTCCCCGCGATCCTGGAACAGCGGGTGCACGGGATCGCCGCGTTCGCGTCGTGGCGGCGTCTTCTCACCCGGTTCGGCGACGTAGCTCCCGGTCCGGCGCCATCCGGGATGCGGGTACCGCCCGGTGCGGACGTGTGGCGGCGGATCCCGTCGTGGGAGTTCCACAAGGCCAACGTCGACCCGGGCCGCGCCCGCACCATCGTCCGCTGCGCCCAGCTCGCCGACCGGCTCGAACGACTCGTCGACGACGATCCCGCCGACGCCCAGCGCAAACTGCGATCACTGCCCGGGGTCGGCGTGTGGACGGCGGCGGAGGTCGCCCAGCGTGCATTCGGTGACGCCGATGCGCTGTCGGTGGGCGACTATCACCTCGCGACCGTCGTCGGCTGGTCGCTCCTCGGCGGGCCGCTCGACGACGCCGGCATGGTCGAGTACCTGGAACCGCTTCGGCCGCATCGCTATCGGGCTGTGCGGTTGTTCGTCGCATCCGGCGGTTACGGACGGGTTCCCCGGCGCGGACCGCGCACCGCCGTGACCGACCACCGGGCACACTGACGGGCTCGATCGGCACCGGCGGTATCCGTACACTGATGCGCATGCCCGCCAGCGATTCCTCGGTCGTGCCGACGCGTCTCGCGCATCTCTCCAGCTTCCTGCTCAGCCAGGCGTCGCGACACGTGCACCGCGTCGTGTTCGGCCGGCTCGACGAGACCGGCGCCCGCGGCCACCACTACCGCGTGCTCGCCGCGCTCGAGGAGTACGGACCCGCCAGTCAGGTGGAGCTGGGGCGTCGCTGCGGCCTCGACCGCAGCG
>NZ_JAUZMZ010000042.1:0-33677 GCF_036327435.1 Rhodococcus chondri
ACCCCCGCGATACGCCTGTGGGAGGAGCGGCTGGCGGGCCCCGCTCGGCTGGCAGTGCTGATGCGGGCGGCGACGTTCGGTGCGCGCGCGAGCACCTCCGGGGTCTTCCGGGCCCGCGTGTGCGACACAGGCGGATCCTGGGTCGTGGTGCGTGCCGCCGCATTGGCCGACGACGGCGACGAATCCCGCACGGCGGTCACCATCGAACCCGCCGCGGACGGCGAACTCACCGAGCTGCTGTTCGCCGGTTACACGCTCACCGCACGCGAACGCGACGTGTGTGCCGGTGTGCTGCGCGGATACTCCACTGCCGAGATCGCCCAGGACCGGGGCATCACCCCGAACACCGTGCACGACCATCTCAAGTCCGTCTACGCCAAGACGGGTGCGGGCAGCCGGACGGAACTCGTCGCACGACTGGTCGGCCGCCACGGATGACTCCGTCGCCTTGTGCCGCGAATGCCCGCTCCCCTCTACCTCAGGACGACCTCTGCGGCCCGCCGAAAGCCGTGTGTTTCTTCTCCCACCTTGCGTCCGCGTTAACGACTTGCACTCGTTACGCCCTATAGTTCTCGTCGTAAAAGCCGTGTTACAGAATCCTCACACAGTCAGGCAGGTGGGCGTGTCGACCTCGGACCGCATCGCAGAGATCTACGAACAGGTAAAAGCCCGCAACGCCGGCGAACCTGAGTTCCACCAGGCTGCGGCCGAGGTGTTCGAATCTCTGCACGTCGTGCTGGACCGTCATCCGGGCTACTTCGAGTACGGTCTCATCGAGCGCCTCTGCGAGCCGGAGCGTCAGATCATCTTCCGCGTCCCGTGGATCGACGACAGCGGCCAGGTCCACGTCAACCGCGGGTTCCGCGTGCAGTACAACAGCGTGCTCGGCCCCTACAAGGGTGGTCTGCGGTTCCATCCGAGCGTGAACCTCGGCATCGTCAAGTTCCTCGGCTTCGAGCAGATCTTCAAGAACGCACTCACCGGCCTGCCCATCGGCGGCGGCAAGGGCGGTTCGGACTTCGACCCGAAGGGTCGCTCCGAGCAGGAGATCATGCGGTTCTGCCAGTCGTTCATGACGGAGCTGCACCGCCACATCGGTGAGTACACCGACGTTCCCGCCGGCGACATCGGTGTCGGTGGCCGCGAGATCGGCTACCTGTTCGGCCAGTACAAGCGCCTCACCAACTCGTACGAGTCCGGTGTCCTCACCGGCAAGGGCATCACGTGGGGCGGCTCGCAGGTGCGCAGGGAAGCCACCGGCTACGGCGCCGCCTACTTCGTTGCCGAGATGGCCAAGTACGTCGGCAGCTCCGTCGAGGGCCGCACCGCGGTCGTCTCCGGCTCCGGCAACGTCGCGATCTACGCGATCGAGAAGATCCATCAGCTCGGCGGCAAGGTTGTCGCGTGCTCGGATTCGTCGGGTTACATCTACGACAAGGCCGGCATCGACGTCGAACTCCTCAAGGAGATCAAGGAAGTCCGGCGCGCGCGCATCTGCGAATACGTCGAGGAGCGCACCGACGCCGAGTTCTTCCCCGACGGCAACGTCTGGACCGTGCCGTGCGAGATCGCGCTGCCGTGTGCCACGCAGAACGAGCTCGACGAGGACTCGGCGAAGACCCTCGTCTCCAACGGCGTCAAGGTCGTCGCCGAAGGCGCCAACATGCCGACCACTCCGGGCGGTATCTCCGTGTTCCGCGAAGCGGGCGTCGCGTTTGCCCCCGGCAAGGCGGCCAATGCGGGCGGTGTGGCCACCTCCGCGCTCGAAATGCAGCAGAACGCCTCCCGCGATTCGTGGCACTTCGACTACACCGACGAGCGACTCGCCGGCATCATGCGCGACATCCACGGTCGCTGCGTCGAGACGGCCGCCGAGTACGGAAAGCCGGGCGACTACGTGCACGGCGCCAACATCGCCGGATTCGTCAAGGTCGCCGACGCGATGTTCGCAATGGGCGTCATCTGACCGAATCCTCACAAGCAACAGGGCGGGCCTTTCCGGATATGTTCCGGAAAGGCCCGCCCTGTTTCGGTTCGACGCGGGCAGCCTTACTTCTCGGGTTCCGGCGCAGCGTCGCTCGCGCCGGACTGCTCGTCGTTGCGCGCCTTACGCGCGGCTTCGCGCATCTCGATGCCGTCGGTGACGAATTCTCCGATTTCGCGGGTCACGTCGCGGACCGCACCGGTGATGATCCCGGCGATGGCGCCGACCCGTGTCGCGGCGGATTCCGTCAATTCCTGGATCGTGTCCTTGTTGCGCTCGAACTTGCCGACCATGATGGACCCCCTCAGACGATGCCTGGCGCGAGAATACTCTCTGCGTCACGCCGACGCTCGTCCTGCGGGCGCCGCTCGAGCAGCACCGCGACCTCCGGCTCCTGCGACACCAGGCTCGGTGGAAGCGCGAGATTGAAGATCTTTCCCCACACCGATGCCACCTGGGCGGTCAGCCCCCGGGCGTTGTAGGGAAGGCCGTACTTCTCGCACAGCGCGCGCACCTGCGGGGCCAATTCGGGGTAGCGGTGGGCCGGAAGATCCGGGAACAGGTGGTGCTCGATCTGGTGCGACAGGTTGCCGGACATGATGTGGAACAGCGGCGAACCGGTGATGTTCGCACTACCGAGCATCTGACGCACGTACCACTGCCCGCGGGTCTCCTCGGCGGTTTCTTCCTGGGTGAAGGATTGGACACCGCTCGGGAAGTGCCCGCAGAAGATGATCGAGTACGCCCACACGTTCCGGACCAGGTTGGCGGCCGCGTTGCCGACGAGCGTCGGAACGAACATCGGCCCGGACAACAGCGGGAAGGCGACGTAGTCCTTGAGGACCTGCCGACGCGCTTTGCGCCACCAGCCGCGCGCAAGCGGGATCACATCGCGCCAGCTGCGTTTGCCGGTGACCAGCCGTTCCGCCTCGGCGTCGTGGAGCATCACGCCCCACTCGAACAGCAGCATCAGGGCCGTCGCGTAGAGGGGGTTGCCCAGATAGTAGGGATGCCACCGCTGGTTCGGGTCCATGCGCAGGATGCCGTACCCGATGTCGCGGTCCATCCCGAGGATGTTGGTGTATGTGTGATGCATGTAGTTGTGCGAGTGCCGCCACTGGTCCGACGGGCACACGGTGTCCCATTCGAAGGTGCGGGAGTTGAGCGACGGTTCCCGCATCCAGTCGTATTGACCGTGCATGACGTTGTGGCCGATCTCCATATTGTCGAGGATCTTCGACACGCTGAGCGATGCCACTCCGGCCAACCAGGCCGGCGGGAAGAGTCCGAAGAACAGCAGACCGCGGCCGGCTACTTCGAAGCCGCGTTGTGCCTTGATGATGCGGTAGATGTACTCGCGGTCCTCGGCACCGAGCGACGCGACGGTGCGTTCGCGCAGAGCGTCCAGTTCGCGACCGATCTCTTCGATCTGGTCATGGGTCAGCACGAGCGGTTCCGGAGTGGTGTGTCTGTCGGAGTTCCGTCCGGACAGGAACGATAGTCCGGGCAGGAACGACAGTGACGGTATCGAAGGCAGGGACAGTCCGAACATGGTGTCCTCCAGTGGTTTCGGTGTTCAGATTTCGACAGCGACGTCGCCGACCGGCGCGCTGATACAGATCTGGATGCGTGTGCCGGGTTCGGAGTCGAGTTCACCCGTGCGCACGTCGCGGGTGCAGCCCGAGACACGGACCGCGGTACAGGTGTGGCAGATACCCATCCGGCATCCGTGGTCCGGTGTGAGACCGGCGTTCTCGGCCTGTTCGAGGACGGTGGCGCCGGTGTTGTCCGCGACCACGCCGGAGGCCGCGAACGACACGGAACCCGACGCATCCGACGGGTCGGAGACGTACGCGGGCGGGGTGAACTCCTCGACACGGAGCAGATCGGCCGCGCCGACCTCCTCGTAGACCTCCCGGACGAGATCGACCAGTCCGGTCGGCCCGCACACGTAAGTCGGTGTATCCGCGAACCACGGCGCGACCGCGTCGAGGTGGGTTCGGTCGAAGCGACCCTGCAGATGCCCGCCCTCGGCCCTGGTGTAGGCGTAGACCACTTCGACGTTGGGCAGTTCGGCCAGAGCATCGAGTTCGGCCCGCCGGGGCACGTGGGCAGGGGTACGGGCGTAGTACAGGAACGTGACCGCGCCGGTGTGCCCTTCGGCGGCGAGCGCGTCGAGCATCGACAGCACCGGTGTGATGCCGGATCCTCCGCCGACGAGCAGCAGCCGGTCGGGGCGCTGCGCGGGGAGCACGAAGTCCCCGGCCGGGTCACCGATGTCCACCACGTCACCGGGGTGTGCGTGGTCGTACAGATGGCCCGAAACGAGCCCGTCGGGGTGCCGTCCCACCGTGAGCACGAGGCTGCCGTCGCGGTGCTGCGGCGAGCCCGCCGGCGAATACGAGCGGGTGTGCCGGACTCCGTCGATCGTCACGCCGATCTGCACATGCTGGCCCGGGGTGAACGTACAGGGCCGCGCCGGTTGCAGAGTCAGTGTCACGGATCCGACCGCGTTCCGGTCTACATGCGTAATCCGGGCGCGGTTCGTCGCCGTGGCCAGCAACGGGTCGGCGAGTTCGAGATAGCGGTCCGGGTGGTGCGGCGTCGAGAGTGTTTCCAGCGTCGCGACGAGCGCTTTTCTGGCCAGGGACCGGATCGGGGACACACGCGGGATTTGACGCACGACCATGGCTGTCCACCTTTCGAAGCGAATCGCGTCTGTCAGTGCACAGTCGTGCACTGAACTCAGTGTGACAGCCGGCAACACCAACCTGTCAACCCCGTTGTGACTCCGGTTACATCCGTCGGCCGATCGGCGCGGAACTCTGCCTACACTCGGGAGGTGTCCGTAGCCCCCGCCCCCGAGCCGACCACCCGCGCGGCGCGCAAGGAACGCACCCGCCAGACGTTGCTCGACACCGCGCTGGAGCTGTCCGGCGATCGCAGCTTCGCGGGGATCAGCCTGCGAGAAGTCACCCGTCAGGCCGGAATCGTGCCCACCGCGTTCTATCGGCACTTCGGCTCTATGGAAGAACTCGGCGTCGCCCTCGCCGCCGACACCATGCGGGTGCTGCGCGGGCTACTGCGCGACGCCCGACGCAACCCCGGGCCCGCGAACGCCCGCGACTCGCTCGCGGTGCTCGTCCGGGAAGTCCGCGCACACGAGCGTGCGTTCCGCTTCCTCGCGCGCGAACGCTACGGCGGCCAGCCCACTGTGGCGCACGCCATCACAACCGAACTGCGGTTGCTCACCAGCGAATTGGCGGTGGACCTCGCGCGCACACCCGGCCTGTCCGACTGGGACGTCGACGACCTCGAGATGGCCGCCGACCTGCTGGTCACCGCCGTCCTCGAAGTCGTGCTCGAGTTACTCGCGGTCGACCGCCCCGGCGGCGCCGCCGAAGCCGAGGTGGTCGCACGCGGAGAAAAACAGATGCGCCTGATCATGCTGGGCATGGCTGCGTGGAAACCCCGCCGCGCCTGACGGCCCGCCCGTACGGTGGACGGCATGTTCGAGACCACCGCAGTGACGCTCGGCGACCTCTCCTTCGATGTCCGATCCGCGGGGCCCGATCAGGGCACTCCCATCGTGCTGTTGCACGGATTTCCCGAAACCGGCCGCAGCTGGAACGCGGTCGCCCGCGCGCTCGTCGACCACGGACTGCGGGTGCTGGTGCCCGACCAGCGGGGCTACTCCCCCGGCGCGCGACCGGCCGACGTCTCCGAGTACACGCTCGACAAGCTGGTCACGGATGTGATCGGTCTGCTCGATGCGTTCGGGCTCGACACCGCACACCTGGCCGGCCACGATTGGGGCGCCGTGGTCGCGTGGCAGACCGCCGTCCGGCACCCCGACCGTATTCTGTCGCTGACCGCGGTCTCGGTTCCGCATCCCGCGGCGTTCGGATGGGCGCTGCGCAACGATCCCGATCAGCAGGCCCGCTCGTCGTACTTCGCGCTCCTCCGAGAGGAAGGCAAGGCGGAGTCGGTGCTGCTCGAGGACGACGCCCGCCGATTGCGGGCCATGTACGGGCAGGGTGTCGAGTCGGACGCGGTCGACGAGTACGTCCGGACATTGAGCGAGCCCGGTGCGCTCACCGGGGCACTGAACTGGTACCGCGCCATGACGCGCGACTTCGGCGACATTCCCCCCGTCCGGGTACCGGCCACGTACGTGTGGAGCACCGGCGACTCGGCGATGGGGGCCGCAGCCGCCGAGCGCTGCGGCGAATTCGTCGAGGCAGACTACGAATTCGTCGTCGTGCCCGACATCTCGCACTGGGTTCCAGAGGAGGCGCCGGGCGCAGTCGCCGACGCCGTCCGCGCACGCGTTCGCAAGTGTCGGTAGCCGGCGGAAGGCCTGCGTGATGAGACGAGCGAAGGGTCCGGCGATCGCGATTCTGGTGCTGCTCGTACTGGGTGCGGTGGTGTTCTACGCGACGCGGGACGGGTCGACCGAGTCGGCGGAACGACCACTCGAGGACAGTTCGTTCGTCATCGAAGGGCGCCGCACCACGTGCACCCAACTGTTCCGACACCCGTGCGACTACAGCCTTCAGTTGGAGTTCAACCGCTCGGGACACAACCTCGAGAACTTCGTGAACTCGGAATATCTGGGCCCGTACGCCGAGAACATCGGCTTCGCGGAATCCGCGAAGCTCGCCCTCCAGGCCTGCGTGCTTTCACACACCGCGGGGAAGACCATCCTGGAGTTCGTCGAAGTCGGGCGAGCCGACCATCCGGATGCCGGACTCGTCGAACTCTTCCCGTTCTGGAACCGGGCGCGCCAGCAACTCTGCCCGATGCCGTGGCAGTGATCGCCGACGATCCCCGGTGTGCTTGCATTGCAGGCATGCCCGAATCCGAGTCCCCGGCAGCTACCCATGTCTTCGACGAGGCGATCGATCTGGTCTTCGCCGGTGACAACCGCTTCACCGGTCACACCCATGCCGCGTACGCGAACATGGTGGGGCCCTTCGGCGGCATCACCGCGGCCACGATATTGCGTGCCGTCGAGCAGCACCCGGATGTCCTCGGCATTCCGCTCTCGCTGACGATCAATTTTGCCGGACCGGTGGCAGAGGGACCCTTCGACATCGTCGCCCGTCCCGTGCGCACCAATCGTTCGACGCAGCACTGGTCGATCGAGTTGTCGCAGGACGGCGCCGTTGCGACCACCGCGACCGCGGTGTTCGGCACCCGGCGTGCGACGTGGTCGTCGACCGAACACCCGGCTCCTCCCGTACCGCCCGTTGAAGATGTCGCGTCCCAGCCGTTTCCCGACTTCGTCGCCTGGGGCCGCAACTACGAGATGCGGTTCGTCGAGGGCGCGATTCCCGAACCGAACGCGGGCGAGCACCCGGACTCGACCACCACTCTGTGGGTTCGCGACAACCCGCCACGCCCACTGGACTTCCCGGCGCTGGCAGCTCTGGGCGATGTGTTCTTTCCGCGCATCTTCCTGCGTCGCGGCCACGTCCTGCCGGCGGGCACGGTGACCCTGACGATCTACTTCCACGCCGACGCCGAGGCGCTCGCCGACCAGTCCGACAGCGCAGTGCTCGCCACGGCGCGCAGCCATCAGTTCCGCAACGGCTACTTCGACCAGTCGGCGCACCTGTGGGGCTCGGACGGCACGGCACTCGCGACCTCGCACCAGCTCGTGTACTTCAAAGCCTGAGCGCACGCGTCACGGCACCGGCATTCCTTGACAGGCCGGTCGCACGGTCGGATTATCGGCAGCACACGCCGCCGGTTTCCAGTGGCCGCCGACATCACCGGGAGTGCCGTGCGTACAGGAATCGCTCGTCTGGGGGTTCTCGGCTCCGCCCTCACCACAGCGGCTTGCATGACGTTCATGCCCGAGACCCAGTCCGTATCGGCCGCTCCGCACTACGATTCGTATGTCGCCCTCGGCGATTCGTTCACGGCAGGTCCGGGAATCCCGCCCCAGGCGGCGGACGCATGCGGACGATCGGGCAGTAACTACCCCACCCTCGTCGCTGCCGCCCTGGACGTACCCCACTTCGTCGACGTGTCCTGCGGTGGCGCGGTGTCCACCCACCTCGAACACCCGCAACCGACCTTCCGGGGCGTCGCCGTCCCACCCCAGTACGAGGCGCTGACCCCGGACACGGATCTGGTCACCGTGGGCGTCGGCGGCAACGACATCGGTCTGGTCCAACTCGCTGCAGGCTGCGTCAATCTGTCTCCGCCGCCCGACGGGCTGTCGTGCGCGGAGACGAACACAGCCGGTGGTACCGACAGGGTCGACGCCGTCATCAACGCGTTCGCTCCCCGCTACGAGATGATCGCGGACGAGATCCGGGAGCGCTCACCGCACGCGCGGATCGTCTTCGTCGGCTATCCCACGGGTATCCGCGCCGGCGGGTGCTTCCCCGAGCAGCGGGTGTGGCCGCAGGACGCGACGTACCTGCAGGACAAGATCGGCCGGTTGAACACCGTCATGGAGCAGCAGGCGCACGCTGCGGATGCCGAGTACGTCGATCTGGGTTCGTCGACCGTCGGGCACGATGCGTGCGCCGAACCCGGCGACCGTTGGATGGAAGGTCTCGTCCCCGTGGCCGAATCGATTCCGATGCATCCCAACGCAGCCGGGCATCGCAACACCGCCGAGCGGATTCTCGAATCACTCGCCGGCTGACGATGGCGTCCGTGCGGGTGTCTCCGGTGCGCGCACGGCCAGCAGCGCCACCAGACCGATCCCCAGGACGAGCAGCAGACCGGCGATGCCGGCGCGGTCGGCCGCGAACCCCCATGCGAAGAACCCGAACAGGGTGGGAGCCAGGAACGACACCGCCCGGCCGGTGGTGGCATACAGACCGAACATCTGCCCTTCGCGTCCCGGTGGAGTGATGCGGGCAAGGAATGTGCGGGCAGATGCCTGCGCGGGCCCGACGAACAGGCACAACAGCAGCCCGAAGATCCAGAACATGAGAGGGCCGGACACGGCGAGCAGCACCGTCCCGATCGCGATCATCGCGGCGAGGGACACGACGATGACCGCCTTGGGCCCGACCAGGTCGTCCACGCGTCCGGCGGCGAGTGCACCGAGTGCGGCCACGACGTTGGCGGCGACACCGAACAGCAGCACATCACCGGCGCCGATCCCGTAGACGGTCACCGCGAGCACCGCGCCGAACGTGAAGACCCCGGCGAGGCCGTCGCGGAAGAGCGCGGACGCCCCGAGGTACCAGATGGTGCGGCGGTCCGCCTGCCACAGCTCACGCAAGTCGGCGAACAGGATGCGATAGGACTCGACGAGTCCGGCACGACGCGACTCGTCGAGCTGCCCGGTCGGTTTCTCGGGGACGGTGAACAGCACCGGCAGCGCGAATACCAGGAACCACACCGCTGCGAAGACCGCGACGAGCCTGATGTTCGTGCCGGCCTCGGTGGTCACTCCCAGGAATCCCCGGGTGTCGCCGTCCCCGGCGATGAATCCCGTATAGCACAGCAGCAGCAAGACGATACCGCCGAAATACCCCATAGCCCAGCCGAACCCGGAGACCCGTCCGATGTTCTCCTCGGTGGAGACCTGCCGCAGCATCGCGTTGTACGGCACCTGCGCGAGTTCGGCGATGACCGAGGCCGCTCCGAGCAACACGAGCCCCAGCCACAGATAGCCAGAATCGTCGCGGACGAAGAACATCGCGGCCATCAGCGCGATCGTCACGAATGTGAGCACGCCCAGTGAGCGTTTGCGCCGGCCCGTCGCGTCGTAGCGCTGCCCCGACACCGGTGCCGTGACGGCGATGACGAAACCAGCGATGCCCAGCGACCAACCCAGCCACGTACCGGCCGAGACGGATCCGGGCAGGTCGTCGCCCACCGCATCCGTCAGATACACCGAGAACACGAAAGTCAGGATCACCGCGTGGAATGCGGACGACCCCCAATCCCACAATCCCCACGCGACCACCTGGCGGCGTGTGGTGGCCTCGCCGATACCGGCCGGCGTCTGCGTGCGTGGCGTCATGCACGGCAGCCTAGGCCGTCTCCGCTATCCGAGGGCGACGTGCACGGCGGCGGCGAGCAGCGCGGCCACCGTCTGACGCATCACCACCGTGGCGTCGGCGACGGCGAGGTTGTACTCGTCGCGCAGCACCGCCCACGACGCCCACGTGCTGGCGATCCCCAGGGCCTGCACCGCCTGCGTGCGGCGTGCGGACGGGAGCGGCGCGAGTTCGCGGGCGAACAGGATCTCGACTTCGTCGGTGACGCGCTCGATATGCCGCATGCGGTTGGTGCGCAGTTCCCGCGAGAACGGTTCGCGAAGCGCCGCCGCCCGCGCGTACGGGGCGATGAACTCGAGTAGCTTCGCGCGTTGCACACAGAACTTGCCGACGCGTTCGGGCAGGTCGAGTCCGGGCGAGACGGGCACGAACATGGCGTCCTGGCGGCGCAGCAGTTCTGCGCCGGTCGCTGCGAAGAGCGTCTCGAGGTCGCTGAAGTTGACCCACAGCGCGCGCAGGGAGACGCCGGCCTGTTCGGCGATCTGCGCGCCGGTCGGTTTGAGTTCCCCGGCCTCGATCAAGGCGATGTGCGCGTCGATCACTGCGCGTCGGGTGCGCTCCGCGCGTGCGGTCCGACCATCCGACGTGCTCGTCACCACCGCTCCCTCACTCGTTCGTTGCTCGGCTGTCCAGCATTGTGCCAGTGCCCCGGCCGGGGGCATACCGGATGTCGCGCAGGCCTCGGATCCCGGGAAGGGACGGGGCTCACTCCGGCCTCGGTGCGGCGCCACCCCCGTCGACCGACAACACCTGGCCGGTGACCCAGGAGGCCTCGTCCGACACCAGGTAGGACACCGCCGACGCGACATCCGAGGGCACACCGAGTCGATTCATCGGATACCGCGCCGCGACCTGTTCCTCACGGCCCTCGTACAGGGCCGCCGCGAAGCGGGTCTTCACGATGGCCGGAGCAACGGCGTTGACGCAGATCGAGGGTCCGAGTTCGGTGGCCAGAGAGCGGGTGAGCTGGTTCAGTGCCGCCTTGCTCACGCCGTAGAACGCGATCCCGGGAGAGTGCGCGAACGCTGACACCGACGAGATATTCACTACCGCACCACCTTCGGCGGCGGTGGCGGCAAAGCGCTGGGTCCAGGCCAGAGCGCCGAGCACGTTGACCTCGAGGATCTTGCGGGCGGCATCGAGGTCGAGGTCGAGCAGCGGGCCGTAGACCGGGTTGGTACCGGCGTTGTTGAGAAGGATGTCGACCCTGCCGAAACGGTCGACGGCGCAGCGCATCACCTCGTCGCGGTGCGCGGGGTCGTGCGCCTTGCCTGCAACGCCGCACGCGACGTCGGAGCCGAGCGCGGTCACCGCGTCGGCCAGCGGCTCGGGTGAACGTGCGGTGAGCACCACTTTCGCGCCGTCTGCCACGAGGCGCTCGGCGATTCCGAGCCCGATTCCGCGACTGCTGCCGGTGACGATCGCGACGCGCCCTGCCAACCGGCCCGGGGTTCCTGCGCTGGGTACGACCACTGCCTCGACTCCTCTGCTTCGAAAATGATCCGAGTTCCGAAAACGATCCGTTCGGACAGTAGAAACATACACTCACAGTGTTGTAACGTGACGCGCTAACGTGACGCCGATCTCATCGATCCGCGGCATAACGCCCGAACTACCGGAACTCCTCGAGAGAAAGTGCACCGTCTGTGCAATCCACCGACACCCGGGGTGAACTCCCCGCCCGGCTCGAACTCACCGACATCGGAGTACGTTTCGGGGGCATCGTGGCGCTCGACGACGTATCCCTCCGCGTACCGGCCGGCGCCGTCGTCGGCATCATGGGACCGAACGGCGCAGGAAAGACCACGCTGTTCAACGTCGTCTGCGGCTTCCTACGTCCCCGGACAGGGACCATGACGTTGGACGGCACCCCGCGGCGTCCTGCCCCGCACCGGCTCGTGCGGCACGGCGTGGCACGCACGCTGCAAGGTCTCGGCCTCTTCGGCGGGCTCACGGCGCTCGAGAATGTCGCCGCCGGTGCGGCACGCTCGCACCGCGCGCCGTTCGTCAACGGCCTGCTGGGACTGCCGTACGGCACCCGCACCAACCGCGCGGCCCGGACCGCAGCCGCGGCACTACTCGACGAATTCGGCATCGGCGCCTACGCGGGCGCACTGCCCCCGGCACTCCCCTACCCGGTCGCGAAGAAGGTCGCGCTGGCCCGCGCCCTCATCTCGGATCCGACGCTGATCCTCCTCGACGAACCGGCCGGTGGGCTCGACAGCACCGACATCGAAGACCTGCGAACCCTGATCCGGCAACTGCCCACTCGTGGGAGCGGGTCACGCTCGGTGATGCTCGTCGAGCACAACGTCGAACTGATCATGTCGGTGTGCGACCACATCGTCGTTCTCGACTTCGGCAAGGTGATCGCCGCAGGTACACCCGACGAAATCCGATCCGATCCTCTGGTCGCCGCCGCCTACCTCGGCGGACAGGAGGCGGCGTGAGCGCTCCACTGCTCCGGGTCGAAAACCTCACGGCGGGATACGGTCCCGTACCCGTTCTGCACGAGGTGAGCTTCGAGGTTCCCGCCGGCACGATCGCCGCAATCGTCGGTTCCAACGGCGCCGGAAAAACCACGCTGCTCCGCGCGCTCTCGGGCACACTGCCCGCGATCCAGGGCTCCATCACCGTCGGGGGCACACCGCTGCTCGGTGTCCCGACCGAGAACCTGGTGCGCCACGGCGTCGCACACGTCCCCGAAGGTCGCGGGGTGATCGGCGAATTGACCGTCGACGAGAACCTGCGTCTCGGAGGACTGTGGCGCAAGGACCGCGCCGGCACCACCCGCGCCGTCGCCGAGATGTACGAGATGTTCGAACCACTCGCACGGCGGCGCACCAGTTCCGGCAACCAGCTCTCCGGCGGTGAACGGCAGATGCTCGCGATCGGCCGGGCCCTCGTCGCGCGGCCGTCACTGCTGCTGCTCGACGAGCCGTCGCTCGGTCTCGCTCCGCGCATCGTCGACCGCATCATGGCGGTATTGCGCGACCTGCGCGACCGCTCCGGACTGACGGTGGTGCTCGTAGAACAGAACGCGCACAGCGCACTCCCGATCGCCGATCAGGCGATCGTCCTGTCGCTCGGTCGCATCACCGTTGCCACCTCGGCCGCAGAACTCGCCCTCGACAGCGACTTCCGTACCGCGTACCTGGGATTCTGAGGAGTAACCCGTGGACAGATTCGTGTTCCTCACCGTCGACGGTCTCGCGCGCGGCGCCGTCTTCGCTGCCTTCGCGCTCGCTCTCGTGATCATCTGGCGTGGCACCCGCATGATCAACTTCGCGCAGGGCGCGATGGCCGCGGCCACCACCTACATCGCCTATTCGGTCACGTCGGCGACCGGCTCGTACTGGTACGGACTCGTCGCCGCGGTGGTGAGCGGTTTCCTCCTCGGCGCGCTCGTCGAGCGAGTCCTGATCCGCCGTCTCGACCAGAGCCGTCCGCTGGCCGCGGTGATCGTGGCCCTCGGGCTGGTCATGGTGATCCACGCGGTGCTCGGCATGGTGTACGGCAACGACTTCCGCCCGATGCAACTCCCGTTCAGCCGCGATCCGATCCGGGTGGGTGAGGTCGCGTTGCTGTCGCCGTACGACGTCTTCGTCTTCGCTGCCGTCGGTGCAGTGGTCGCCGGTCTCGCGCTGCTGTTCACCCGAACCGACATCGGACTGAAGATGCGGGCATCGGCGTTCGCGCCGGACGTGTCGCGACTGCTGGGCGTCAAGGTCTCGGCGATGCTCACACTCGGCTGGGCCCTGGCGGGTGCGGTCGGCGGTCTCGCGGCACTGCTGATCGTTCCCACCGAACTCGGATTGAATCCGCACGCAGTCGATCTCGTGTTCATCTTCGCCTTCACCGCTGCGGTGATCGGCGGTCTGGACAGCCCCGTCGGCGCCGTGATCGGCGGACTCTCGACGGGTCTGCTGCTGAGTTTCGTCAGCGGCTATCTCAGTGGGAGCATCGCGCCGATCGCGGTGCTCCTGATGCTGCTGGCGGTGCTGCTGTTGCGACCCCAGGGCATCTTCTCCGGCGTCGCCACCAGACAGGTCTGACCATGCACAGTTCCCGTTTCGATTCGTTCGCGGCGCGCGCAGCAGTGGTGTTCGTCGTCACGGCCGTGACGATCGCACTGGTCTTCGTGCTGCCCCCCTTCCGGAACTACCAGCTGGCCACGATCGCCGCATACTTGTGTGCCACCGCCGGATTGACCGTGCTCATCGGTCGCAACGGCCAGCTCTCCCTCGGCCACGGAGCCCTGATGGCTTGCGGCGCATACACGTTCGCACTGACGGCAAACTGGATGGGCGACGCCGGCGGCACCGGCATCGCCGTGCTGCTCGCGCCACTGGCCACGGCCGTTCTCGTCACGTCGGTCGTCGGGCTCGTCGCGGGCGCCGCCGCCGCGCGGTTGCACGGCCCGTACCTGGCCGGCCTGACCCTCGCGCTCGTCGTCGTCATCCCGTCGATCACGACCACGTTCTCCGACGTGCTCGGCGGCGATCAAGGACTGTGGGCGTACGTGGAGGGACCGCCGAGCGGCATCGCCGCGATGTTCACCGTCGAACAATGGCAGGCAACCGTCGCGGTGATCGCCGCCGCCGTCACCGTCCTCGCCATGTCGAATCTCATCGCGAGTGACTTCGGCCGTCGCATGCAGGCCGTGCGCGACGACGAGATCGCGGCCCGCCTTTCCGGTATCGACGTCGCACGCACCAAGGTCGCCACCTTCGTGGCCAGCGCCGGAGCGGCCGGCCTCGGTGGCGGTGTCCTCGCAATGGTGTCCCAAAGCGCCTCCCCCGGCGCATTCGGTGTCACCTTCTCGCTGTTCCTGCTCATGGGCGTGGTCATCGGCGGCCTCGGCTCCCTGCTCGGAGCCGTGTGGGGCGCAGCGCTCCTCGTCGTACTGCCCGCGCTCGTCTCGGCGCTCGGCGACGCGCTCGAACTCTCCCCCGCCCTGGCAGAACGGCTCGACGGCAACCTCGCGATCGCCGTCTTCGGTGTGGCCGTGATCGTCATCGTCCTGCTCGCCCCCGCGGGCCTGCAGGGCCTGTTCGCGAAAGCGTTTCGTCAGCTCCTCCCCGGCCCGCGCGCACCACGGCAGGGTCGGCGCTCCGGCTCCACTCCCGTTTCCACACCATCGAAAGCAGAGGCCAGCATATGAAAACAGTTCGGCGGCACAAGGTTTCTCTCGCTGCTCTCGCAGCGGCAACGGCGGTGACGATGGCCGCCTGCGGCAGCGGTACCACCGCCTCGACCGGATCTTCCGGCGACGGCGACACCACCGGCGTCACCGACACCTCGGTGCTCGTCGGCACGCACATGCCGCTGACCGGGCCTGCCGCCGCAGGTTACTCGAAGATTCCCCCGGCCACCCAGGCGTACTTCGACTACGTCAACGAGCAGGGCGGCGTTCACGGACGCACCATCGAGTACAAGGTGCTCGACGACGGGTACAACCCTTCCACCACGCAGCAGGTCGTGCGCGAACTGGTGTTGCAGGATCGCGTCTTCGCCGTGCTCGGTGGTCTCGGCACCCCCACCCACTCCGGCGTGCTCGACTTCCTCCACACCAACAACGTGCCCGACCTGTTCGTCGCGTCCGGGTCGCGGACCTGGAATCAGCCCGACAAGTATCCCCGGACTTTCGGGTTCAACGCGGACTACACCGTCGAGGCGAAGATCATGGCCCAGTACGTGAAGGACAACCTGCCCGGCAAGAAGGTGTGCACGCTCGGGCAGGACGACGATTTCGGTGCCGACTACCTCGCGGGGGTCGAGCAGATCCTCGGCGCCGACGCGGTCGTCGAGCGACAGCTCTACGCCACCAGCAACACGAACGTCGCCCCGCAGATCGGCGCCCTCCAGGCTGCCGGATGCGAGGTGGTCATGCTCGCAACCATTCCCGGCTTCACCGCCTTGGCTATCGGCACCGCCGGTAGGCTCGGTTTCCGGCCGCAGTGGACCACTGCCTCGGTCGGCGGCGACTACCTGACACTGTCGAAGACGCTCGGGGAGGCGGCACCGCTCGCCGACGGCCTGCTCAGCACCAACTATCTGCCGTCGCACTTCAGCGAAAACGACGAGTGGACCACCAAGTTCCGGGAGATCAACGCGCAGTACAACAACGGTGCCGAGTTCGACGGCAACGTCGTCTACGGCATGTCGGTGGCGCACCTGTTCGTGCAGGCGCTCGAAGCGGCGGGCGAGAACCCCACCCGCGAATCCATCGTCGAGTCCGTCGTCGGGAACGACTTCTCCGGTCCGAACCTCGTGCCCTTCCGGTTCTCGGCGGAGGACCATTCGGGAGCCGGGGGTGCCCGGGTCAACCAGGTCACCGGTGGCGTACAGGAGTATTTCGGCCCCGCGTACACCACCACCGACGCGGTCGGCGACCCGGTCGTGGAGCACAACGCCGAATAAAGCCACAGCATGCGGACGCTGCGGGGTCGGGCATCGCGGGGGATGCCCGACCTCCGGTGTGACCCCGATAGGCTGGCTCACTGTGACTCTTCCGAATCCGCATCCCGATGCTCGCGCCGTCGTCACCGGAGCCTCCTCCGGCATCGGCGAGGCCCTCGCCACCGAACTCGCCGCCCGCGGGCATTCTCTGATCCTCGTCGCGCGTCGCGGCGAAGTGATGGAAGACCTCGCCGAGACCCTGCGGTCCACCCACGGCGTGACCGTCGAGGTGCGCGCGTGCGACCTGTCCGATCGCGACGCACGCGCCGTTCTGGTCGATGAACTGTCGCAGCGGCGGATCAGCATCCTGTGCAACAACGCCGGCATCGCGACCTTCGGCGCGGTGGCGGAACTGGACGCGGCCTACGAGCGCGCCCAGGTGGAGCTCAACGCGGTTGCCGTGCACGATCTCACCCTCGCCGTACTGCCGCAGATGGTGGAGCGTCGCTCGGGCGCGATCCTGATGGTGGGATCCGCCGCCGGCAACATGGCGATCCCGAACAACGCCACCTATGCCGCGACGAAGGCCTTCGTCAACACGTTCTCGGAGTCGCTCCGCGGTGAACTCAAGGGCACCGGGGTCAACGTCACCCTGCTCGCGCCCGGGCCGGTGCGTACCGAGACACCCGACCCCGACGAGGCGTCGATCGTCGACAAACTCGTTCCCGACGCGCTGTGGATCTCCAGTGAGCACACCGCGAAGGTGTCGCTCGATGCACTCGCCGACAACAGGATGCGGATCGTGCCCGGACCGATCAGCAAGATCATGTCGGTGGCGGGTCAGTTTGCACCGCGTTCGCTCTCTGCGCCCATCGCGGGTGCGTTCTACAAGAAACTCGGTGGCTGAACTCCACCTCACCTTCCGGCAACCGGTCACCCCAGCGCACGACGCTCGTCGCGCATCGGTGGCCGGTTGCCGTTTATTACGGTGAGATGGGCCACTTTTCCGCTCCGCCGGTTCGAGCTCTCGCCACCACGCCGACCTGGTCTTTCGGGACACTTTTGTCACTTGGAGACGCCGTCGTGCTCCCTTCTCACATTTCGATACGTGTGTTAACAAGTACTTAGGGAAAATATTCACAAAATCAGGGAGAAGCTTTGACGCCGAAGATCGCCATTCTGGGAGCAGGTCCGAGCGGGCTCGCGCAACTGCGCGCCTTCGAGGCAGCACGGAAAGCCGGTCTCGAGCAAATTCCCGACATCGTCTGCTACGAGAAGCAGCCCGACTGGGGCGGCATGTGGAACTACACATGGCGCACCGGCCTCGACGAGAACGGTGAGCCCGTTCACGCGAGCATGTACCGATTCCTGTGGTCGAACGGCCCCAAGGAATGCCTCGAGTTCGCCGACTACTCCTTCGAGGAGCACTTCGGCCGCCAGATTCCTTCCTATCCGCCCCGCGCCGTGCTGCTCGACTACATCATGGGCCGCGTCGAGAAAAGCGATGTGCGCAAGTACATCCGGTTCAACACCGCCGTCCGCTGGGTCGAATACTCGGAGGAAACCCAGAAGTTCACGGTCACCGTCTTCGATCACGATCGTGGTGTGCTCGAATCGAACGAATTCGATTATGTCGTCGTCGCCACCGGTCACTTCTCGACTCCCAACGCCCCGGAATTCGAAGGCCTCGATCACTTCCCGGGCCGCGTACTGCATGCCCACGATTTCCGTGATGCCCGCGAATTCACCGGCAAGCGACTGCTTCTCGTCGGCAGCAGCTACTCCGCCGAGGACATCGGCACCCAGTGCTACAAGTACGGGGCGAAGCAGATCACCTTCAGCTACCGGTCCGCTCCCATGGGCCACGACTGGCCCGAGGCATTCTCCGAGGTTCCGCTGCTCACGCACGTGGACGGCAACGTCGCGCACTTCAAGGACGGCAGTACCCGCGAGGTCGACGCGATCATGCTCTGCACCGGGTACAAGCACCACTATCCGTTCCTGCCCGACGAGTTGCGGCTGCGCACCAACAACCGCCTCTACCCGCGGAACATCTACAAGGGCATCTTCTTCCAGGACAACCCGCGTCTGATGTATCTCGGAATGCAGGACCAGTACTTCACGTTCAACATGTTCGACGCGCAGGCCTGGTACGCCCGCGACGTCATGCTCGGACGAATTGCTCTGCCCGACCGCGAGACCCGCGAACACGACATCGACTCGTGGCGCACCCGCGAAGAAGCGTTGACGAACCCGACCGAGGACATCGACTTCCAGGCCGCGTACATCCGCGACCTCGTCGATGTGACGGACTACCCCGAATTCCACGTCGAACGCCAGGGTGAGGTGTTCAAACAGTGGAAGCAGGACAAGAAGCACGACATCATGGGTTACCGCAACCGCAGCTACACCTCGACGCTGACCGGAACCGTCGCGCCCCCGCTGCCCGATGCGTGGATGAACATCCTCGACGATTCCGCGGAGTCGTTCCTGCGGCACGACTTCACGGCGGAATCGAAGCCCGGCCCGGTCGCGCCACGCCGGATCGATCGAACCCGGGTGCATTCCCCCGCGCGCAGCCNGCGCCCTGTGGCAACGCGCGCGGCGGCCACTCGCGTGTAACTGCTCAACGCCGCCTGCGGCGGCCGGTGCCGAAGATGCTGCGAGAGATCTCCCGCCCGGCCGCCGACGCCGCCGACCGCAGGAAGCTTCGCACCACCGTGCTCTCCAGGACCCGTTCGACCACGGTGTCGTCGTCACGAGCCGGAGGCGTCGCGGAGATATCGGGCAGCGGCGGAGCTTCGAACTCGGGATCGACGTCGGGGGCTCCCCCCACTGCCGACATCAGCTTCTCGTACGCGGATTCCCGATCGATCGTGCGTCCGTACTTGCCGTAGAGCGGGGCGGCCTGCGCGGCAGCCCGGATCGCGGTGTCTCCGACGGTGCCCATCAGCGATCGCGGCGGGCGGATGCGTGTCCACGCGACCGGTGTGGGCGCGCCCGTTTCCGAGAGCACCGTCACGATCGCTTCCCCGGTGCCGAGTGAGGTGAGCGCTTCGTCGAGTTCGTAGAATTCGGTGCGCGGATAGGTCCGCACCGTCCGGGCCAGCGCCTTCTGATCATCCGGGGTGAACGCCCGCAGCGCGTGCTGCACCCGCGCCCCGAGCTGCGAGAGAATTGCATTCGGAATATCGGTGGGCAACTGCGAACAGAACACCACTCCGACCCCCTTGGACCGGATCAGCTTCACCGTCTGCTCGATCTGCTGCAGAAACGCCTTCGACGCGTCGTCGAACAGCAGGTGCGCCTCGTCGAAGACGAACACCAGCTTCGGCTTGTCCAGGTCGCCGACCTCGGGCAGTGACTGGAACAGATCGGCGAGCAACCACATCAAGAAGGTGGAGAACAGCACGGGACGGATCGCCTGTGCGCCGAGTTCGAAGAGACTGATCACGCCCTGGTCGCCGACGGTACGCAGCAGATCTTCGGTTTCGAGTTCGGGCTCTCCGAAAAACGTGTCACCCCCGTCATTTTCGAGGTTCACAACAGCGCGCAGCACCACTCCGGCCGTCGCTTTCGACACACCCCCGATTCCCTTCAGGTCGGCTTTGCCCTCGTCGCTCGACAGGTACGCGACGACTTCCCGCAGATCCTTCAGATCGAGTAACGGCAGACCCCGTTCGTCGGCCCAGTGGAAGATCAACCGCAGGGTCGATTCCTGCGTCGCGTTCAGCTGCAACACCTTGCTCAACAGGATCGGACCGAACGCGGTGACCGTCGCACGGACCGGCACGCCGAGCCCCTCGGTGCCCAGCGAGTAGAACTGGACCGGAAAGCCGCTCGGACACCAGCCGGGATCTCCGGTATCCACGGCGCGCAGCGCGACCTCGTCGGAGGCCACTCCGGCGGCCGAAAGCCCGGACAGATCCCCCTTGATGTCCGCCATGACGACAGGCACGCCCGCAGCGGAGAGCTGTTCCGCGATGACCTGCAGGGTTTTGGTCTTGCCGGTTCCGGTCGCGCCGGCGACCAGCCCGTGCCGGTTCAGGGTCGCCAGCGGGATCCGCACCCGCGCCGACGGGACGACGACACCGTCGTGCACGACAGTGCCGAGATCGAGCGCAGGACCGTCCACGGTGTATCCGGCGGCGATCCGGGTGGCCGCTCCGTCATCCGCCATTCGAGCCCCTCCTCGGGCACGGCTCGCGCAGCTCGGTGCCCACCGCAGACTTTAATCGCCCGACGCCTGGCTACGCTGTCTGTTGTGCAGGACAAACTCGTATGGATCGACTGTGAGATGACCGGGCTGCGGATCGGCAGCGACAAGCTGATCGAGATCGCAGCACTCGTCACCGACAGTGACCTCAATGTGCTCGGCGACGGCGTGGACATCGTCATCCACGCCGACGACGACGCGCTCGCCGACATGCCGGAAGTCGTGCAGCAGATGCACGCCCGGTCCGGGCTGACCGAGGAGGTGCGCCGCTCCACCGTCAGTCTCGCCGAGGCCGAGAAACTGGTACTCGACTACATCCGAGAACATGTCCCCGAAGCAGGCACCGCGCCCCTCGCCGGCAACTCCATCGCCACGGATCGCGGGTTCATCGCCCGGGACATGCCCGAACTCGACACCTACCTCCACTACCGGATGGTGGATGTCAGCTCCATCAAGGAGCTCTGCCGGCGCTGGTATCCGAAGATCTACTTCGGCCAGCCGGAAAAGGGACTGTCGCATCGAGCGCTCGCGGATATCAAGGAATCGATCCGGGAGCTGCGCTACTACCGGCGCACCGTTTTCGTGCCCGAACCGGGCCCGACGGCTGCCGACATCGCCGCCGCCGTGCGGACTCTCGGCCCGGCCTGACCTGCCGATTCGTTGTTTCCGACAGAAGCACGCTAGTATCTCTACCGCAGGCGCAACCGGCCCCGGCCGGGAGCAAATGCGATGGTGAGTGTAGTTCAGTTGGTAGAGCACCAGGTTGTGATCCTGGCTGTCGCGGGTTCGAGTCCCGTCACTCACCCCCACAGGAAACCCCTGGCCGGTAACACCGGTCAGGGGTTTTCTCGTCTCCGAGGGTGAGCTCCCTTCGCGGGCGGACCCGGGCGACGAAGAGTCGCCCGCGAAGAGGAGTCGAACGTCAGGCGGCGGCGTTACCCGTCTTCCACGTCGACCACGGAATGTTCCAGTCACCGAGCCCGTCGGTGCCGGAAAGGACACCGCCGACGGTGTTCCTCACGACGACGACGTCGCCGCGCTTGGTGTTGTCGAAAATCCACTTGGCGTCGGCCGGGCTCAGGTTCAGGCAACCGTGACTGGTGTTGCGGTACCCCTGGTCGCCCAGCGACCACGGAGCAGAATGGAAGAAGATACCGCTGTAGGACATCCGGGTCGCCCAATCCACCGGCGTGCGGTAGCCGTCCGCCGAATCCACGGCCACCCCGTACGTCGACGAATCCATCACCAGGTGATCGAAGCGATCTCCGATGGTGTAGACGCCGTTGGGGGTGGGGGTGTCGTTCTTGCCCATCGACGTCGGCATCGTCATCACGTCGGCGCCGTTGCGGTTGACGGTGACCTGCTTGGTGTTGTCGTCGACGGAAATGACGACCGCGTCGCCGATGGCGAACGACGAGGCCACGTCGGACTGCCCGAACAGACCCTCCCCGAGGTCCTTGCCGTATACGTCCACATCGACCGTGACGGTGGTGCCGGGCGCCCAGTACTGCTCGGGCCGCCACCGCACCTCCCGGTTGTTGAGCCAGTAGAACGCGCCCTCCACGGGCGGCTCGGTCACCACGGTGATCGCCTTCTCGGCGGCGAGGCGGTCGGGGATGTTCTCGTCGAACTGCACGGCGACCGGCTGGCCGATCCCCACGACGGCGCCGTCGCCCGGCATGACGTACGGCTGTGTGAGGTTTCCCGGCGACGACGTCGTGAAGGAGGCAACCGATGTGACGGCGCCGCCGAGCCCGTAGGCGACGACTTCGAGGACGTACTCGCGGTTGTAGCCGAGTGGTTCGTTGTTCGTCCACGTCGTGCCGTCGGTGCCGAGTTCCCCGGCCACGGGTTCGCCGGCGGGGCTGAGCAAGGTCACCGAGTCGAGCTTGCCGTTGACGACCGACACCGTGACGGGGTCGATCGGGGAGAAGCCGACACCACCGTCGACGACGCTCGAGGAAACCGTGGGCTTGATCAGAGCGGCGACAGGATTGGAATCGATCGGTGTCTCGTCCGCTCCGGACCCCGAGGCGGCCGAACACGCTGTGACGAACGCCATGATCCCGACGATCAGCAATCCCAGCATCGATGCGGTCCGCCGACGCCGCTGCTGCGTCACACTCACTTCGCTCACTCCCACTTTCCGATTTCGCCTTACCGAGGCCGAAAACTGCATGTCACCATGCGTATTCACGATGATGCCAGTCGGCTGAAGACGCCTTCGTCCGCGACGCTCGCGCGTCGGTAACGTTCGAATACCAATCGCCGGTGACCGCCGATTCGTTACAGTCCCCAGCCACGAAACAACACATGACCAGGCGATTTGGCGCGATAGTCGAAGGTGTGTAATCTTCTTTTCGTCGCCGGGACAACGGCCCGGAGACAATATCACCAAGCGCCATTAGCTCAATTGGCAGAGCAGCTGACTCTTAATCAGCGGGTTCGGGGTTCGAGTCCCTGATGGCGCACAACGAAAATCCCCCGGTCTTCGACCGGGGGATTTTTTTGTCCTCGACATCGCAAGCGTACGACCTCCGGGAAACGACAGGGCGTCCGCGCCGAAGCGACGCGGACGCCCTACCGGACAGATCCGCTCAGCGCAGAACCCTGCGCAGCACCAGCAGACCCATAACGGTGCCCGCTGCGATGAGCGCGTACTTCTTCACATTCGGCTGGTTGACCTTCGCGACCAAGGTCTGCTTGGTTTGCGCCACCAGATTCTTCGGGTTGGCTCGGACGCTCAGTTCGTCGAGTGTGCTCGCGAGCTGGTTACGGGCCTTCTCGATCTCCCGCTCGATGTCCTCGGTGTCCCTACCCACGTGATCCTCCAGAAGGTCGCTGCAGTGTGCTGCGACCACGGTAATGGACGAGAGGTCTACTACCCTCGCGGACATGACGGAAAACAGCAGACTCGTGCCCGGCGATCCCGCTCCGGACTTCAGCCTCCCCGACGCCGACGGCCGCGAGGTGGCGCTCTCGGACTACCGCGGGCGCAAGGTCGTCGTCTATTTCTATCCCGCTGCGAGCACTCCCGGATGCACGAAACAGGCCTGCGACTTCCGCGACAACCTCGCCGAATTGAACGAGGCCGGAATCGACGTGCTCGGGATCTCTCCCGACAAGCCGGCGAAACTCGCGAAGTTCCGCGATCATGAGGAACTGACCTTCCCGCTGCTCTCCGATCCGGAGAAGACCACACTCACCGCGTGGGGCGCGTTCGGCGAGAAGAAGATGTACGGCAAGACGGTCACGGGTGTGATCCGCTCGACCTTCCTGGTCGACGAGGACGGCAAGATCGAGGTGGCGCAGTACAACGTGCGCGCTACCGGTCACGTCGCGAAGCTGCGCCGCGACCTGGCAGTCTAGCCACCCACCCCCGGATCGGCGTTCGCGAACGAGCGCAACAGCAGGGCTTCGGCAACGGCGAGGTGCTCGATCTCGGTGGGATCGACACTCTCGTCGGGCGCGTGGATGACACATCGCGGTTCCTCGACCCCGATCAGTGCGATCTCTGCGCCCGGCACCGCCCGCTGCAGCGCCGTGCACAGCGGAATCGATCCGCCCTGTCCTGCCGTGCCGACCTCCCGCCCGTAGGCCGCTGCGAGTGCCGAGCGCAGCGCGGAGTAGCCGGGCCCGTCGACCCGCGCGCTGAACGGTTCACCGACGGGTTCGCGTTCGACGCGCAGACGCGCACCCCACGGCACGTGCGCCTCGAGGTGCTCCACCAGGGCGTCCTGCGCCGTGGTCGAGTCCATGCCCGGCGGTACCCGCAGGTTCAGCCGTGCCGATGCCCGCGGCACGATCGCGGCGGCCGAACCGACGACCGGCGGCGCGTCGATGCCCAGGACGGTGAGGGCGGGCCGGGCCCACACCGCGTCGGCGACCGAGCCGGACGACATCAGCGACACACCGTCGAGGACACCGGCGTCGGTCCGGAACCGTTCTTCGGGGTACGGCACCCCGTCCCACCGTCCGGTGGTGTCGAGGCCGTCGACGACGGTGTTGCCGTGCTCGTCGCGAAGTGAGTTCAGCAGTCTGACCAGCGCCGCGAGTGCGTCGGGGGCCGCACCGCCGTACATCCCGGAATGGAGTTCGCCGGCGAGGGTTTCGACGTGGACGACGACGTTCGCGATGCCGCGCAGCGACGTGGTCAGCGTCGGCTGCCCGACCTCGGCATTGCCGCTGTCGCCGATGACGATGAGGTCGGCGGTGAACAGGTCGGGTCGCTCGGCGACGAGGTGTTCGAGTCCTTCGCCGCCCATCTCCTCGGAGCCTTCGATGACGATCCGCACACCGACGGGCAGCGGTCCGTCGGCGAGCAGGGCCCGCAGGGCGAGCAGGTGCATCACGATGTTGCCCTTGCAGTCGGCGGCGCCCCGCCCGTACCAGCGCCCGTCGCGTTCGGTGAGCGTGAAGGGCGGGCTGTGCCAGAGACCTTCGTTGCCGGGCGGCTGGACGTCGTAGTGGCTGTAGAGCAGGACGGTGGGGGCGCCGTCGGGTGCGGGCGTGTGCCCGACGACGGCGAGCGAGCCGTCGCTCGTTTCGAGCAGGTCGATGTTCGCGATGCCGGCGGCGGCGAAGGCGTCGCGCACCCAGCTCGCGGCACCGACACATTCCTCGGCGGGGAATTGTCGGGGATCGGCGACGGAACGGAACGCGACGAGCGTTGCGAGTTCGGTGCGAGCCACCGGCATTGCGTCGCGCACGCGCTCGCGGAGCGTCCGGAGGGCGTCGGTGTCGGCCACGGTCATAGTTTCTCCTCGCTTCGTCGGACGAGCACGTCGAGTCCGTTCGCAATCCTTCCAGTTCGAATCGCGCTTCCCGCTCCCCGCCCGGTTTGTGACACTCGAGCTCACATCAAGTGTTCGGTAAATACACCCCGTACGGCTAGCCTGGGCGCGTGGAGTCAGCAACGAACGAGCGCCGCGCCCCGCGCCGGATAGACCCGGCACTCGAGGTTCAGACGGCGCCACAGGAGCTCGTGCCCCGGCGGCGCCCGACGCAGGAACGCAGCCGCCGCAAGTTCGACGCCCTGCTCGCCGCTTCCCGAGAACTGCTCACCGAGGTGGGCTTCGAATCGTTCACGTGCGAAGAAGTCGCCTCGCGCGCGGATGTACCGATCGGCACCCTCTACCAGTTCTTCGCCAACAAGTACGTGATCGTGTGCGAGCTGAACCGGCAGGATCTCGTCGGGGTCCAGGACGAACTCGCCCAGTTCAACGGCAAGATCCCGTCGGTCGACTGGCTGCGGTTCCTCAACAGCTTCGTCGATCACATGGCCGGGCTGTGGACGACCGACCCGTCGCGACGCGAGGTGTGGCTGGCGATGCAGTCCACCCCGTCCACTCGGGCGACCGGCGCCATTCACGAGCGGGAGTTCGCCGAGCAGGTCGCGCGGATGCTGGCACCGCTGACCCCTGACACACCACGGCCCCGGCGCAAGCTGATGGCCGAGGTGCTGGTGCATATCGTGTATTCGATGCTGAACTTCTCGGTGCAGGACGATCAGACGCACGCCGACGCGGTCGCCGAACTCAAACGCATCATGGTGGCGTATCTGCAGATCGCCGAACTGGATTCGCGCACCCAAGCGAAGAAGCGCACGCGCCGTGAGGAAACCGAACGCAAGCGCGCACTCGAATCGGAGTCCCGAACGGAACAGGTCGAGGAAGCGTCCGCTTCCTCGACCTGACCCGGTACAAGCTGTTACTGCCGTTCGGCTACGGCCGTTCGTCGAGCACCACGAAGGCACCCGCCATGTCGCCGTCGTGCGTCAGCGACACGTGCACCCGCATTCCCTCCAGGTGCTCGGCCACCTCCCGATGCAACCGGATGCTCGGCCGGCCCCACGCGTCCGAGACCACCTCGATCTGCTGATGGATGGTCTCCGGCAGTACCGGTGGGTGACCGAACAGCGCGGCCGACCACGCCTTGATCACGGCTTCCTTCGCCGCCCACCGGGCCGCGAAGTGCCGGGCCGGATCGGAGCTGCGGGTATTGGAATCACGACGCTCCCCCGCCGTGAAGTTCGCCAGCATCGTCGTACCGGGGCGGCCCAACTGCTCCGCGAATTCCGGCACCGAGACCAGGTCGAATCCGATACCCGCAACTCCCATCCTGTTGCCTGTCCCTGCTACTTGCAGCCGGGCAGACCCGAGCGGTACACGTCGTCGTCGCCGAGGCGTGCCTCCGCGTCGAGCAGCACATCGGCCTCGAGCTGACGTGCGGCCTTGGCAGGCACCGCATCTCCACCGAAACGACGGTCCGCGGGCCGCTGGTACAGCGCCGCACCACCGGTCATCGCCGACGCCAGGCGCCGCTTGCCGGTCACCGTGCGCGCTGCGGCCGAAGCCTGGTACGCCTCGCGACGTTCCGCCGGGATCGCCTCGACGAACGCCTGCGGATGCACCACCGCGATCAGACCGGACACGTGCCCGAACCCGAGGCTGGTCAGCAGACCGGCCTTGAGGGCGTACTGCTCACCGAAACGCAGCGGCGTGCGAGCCCACACGAGGTGTTCGAACTCGGCCATCTTCTCGTCGACGCAGTCCAGGCTGCGATTCGGCGGGACGACGCCCTGCGTCAGCACCTGGCACAGGCCGACGAGCTGGAATGCCGCCGCGCCACCCTTCGCGTGTCCGGTCAGCGACTTCTGCGACACCACGAACATCGGGTTGCCCTCGCTGCGGCCCAGTGCCCCTGCGAGCCGTTCGTGCAGTTCGGCCTCGTTCGGGTCGTTCGCGGCCGTCGACGTGTCGTGCTTGGAGATCACGGCGATGTCGTCGGCGGTCACACCCAGCTTGCGCAGTTCCTTGGCCAGGCCCGATTCGAGCCCACCGCGACCTGCGCCGAGCGCGCCGATCCCGGCTCCCGGTATCGAGGTGTGCACGCCGTCGGCGAACGATCCGGCCCACGCGACCACACCGAGGACGGGAAGACCCATTTCGAGTGCCACGTCGCCGCTGGCGAGCAGCACCGTGCCGCCACCGGCCGACTCGACGAATCCGCCGCGACGACGGTCGTTGGCCCGCGAGAAGCGACGATCGTCGATGCCCTTGGCGTGCATGTCGTCCGACTTCGCGGTCGCCGACATGTCACCGAATCCGATGATGCCCTCGATACCGAGATCGTCGAAGCCACCTGCGACAACCAGCTTCGCCTTACCCAGCTTGATCTTGTCGACACCCTCCTCGACGGACACCGCGGCCGTGGCGCACGCCGCCACCGGGTGCACCATCGCGCCGTAGCCACCGACGTACGACTGCACGACATGCGCGGCGATGACGTTCGGCAGGGCTTCCTGCAGGATGTCGTTCGCGCGGGACTCGCCGAGCAGCGTGTCGATGTACAGCGACCGCATCGAGGTCATGCCGCCCATGCCGGTGCCCTGAGTGTTGGCGACCAGCGACGGGTGCACCCAGCGCAGCAGCTCGGACGGGGTGAAACCACCCGTGAGGAACGCGTCGACCGTGGCCACGATGTTCCACAGGCCCACCCGGTCCACCGAGTCCGCCATGTCGGCGGGGATGCCCCACTTGGTGACGTCGAACCCGGTGGGGATCTGGCCACCGACCGTTCGGGTCAGCTTCGCCTTGCGCGGCACGCGAATCTCGGTGCCGGCCTTGCGGGTGACGGTCCAGTCGCCCGACTCGGCGTCGACCGATGCAACGGTGTTCTCCGGATCGGAGTCGACGAACGCGCGGGCCTCGGCCTCGGATCCGACGACGAAGGACAGATCCTTGTCGATGAACACCGAGGTCAGCAGCGGCGCCGTGTTGTCGGTCATCGCGCCGTCGTCGACGTAGCGGCGGATACCGCACCGTTCGACCACCGCGTCGTGGTAGCGGTCGGCGATCTCCGACTCGGGAACCAGTTCGCCGCTGTCGACGTCGTAGAAGCCGGGCTTGGGCTCGTTCTCCCACTCGATGAGCCCGGTGACCCAGGCCAGTTCGAGCACGCCGGCGGCCGACAGTCCTTCGTCGACCTCCATCTCGAAGCGGGTGCGGGCCGAACCGTACGGTCCGAGCTCACCCGCACCGACGATGACCACCATGTCGGCGGGATCGATGTCGAGCCGGTCCCACTCGGGGGTCGGCACGTCGTCGATGCGCGGGGCGGCGGGAAGCGCCGCGATCGTCGCATCCTCGTCGTCGGTCTGCGCGTCGGCGGCCTCGGCTGCGTCCTGAGCCTGCTTCGCCAGCGCCGGCAGGTCGACATCGACCTCGGACAGGCCACCGGTCAGGTCCGCGACCAGCGGTGCATCCTTGGCGAGGCGCTTGGCTTCCGGCCCGACCAGCTTCAGCAGTTCGGTCGCCATCTCGGGCGTCGACCACGTGCGGACACCGGCGGCCTCGACGGCCTCGACCAGCGGGTCGTTGCCACCCATCAGCCCGGTGCCGCGCACCCAGCCGATCAGGGCGTGGGCGAGGGTGACGCGTTCGGCCCACGTGCGCTCGGCACTCCAGCGGTTGATGATCGCATCCAGCGCGGCCTTCGCCTCGCCGTATGCACCGTCACCGCCGAACTTGCCGCGGTTCGGGGAGCCCGGCAGCACCACATGCAGGTGCGTGTCGACATCGCGGTCCGAACCGATATCGGACAGACCGGCGATCAGCCGCTCCACCGACCACAGCAGCACCCGCATCTCCATTTCGGCGCGCGCACCGGCATCGGCGAGCGAACCGGCCACGCGAGGCGCGGCGAACGGGAACAGCAGTGTCGGGGTCAGCGCATCCTTGATGAGCTTCTTGGCGCCGCCCGCGTTCTCCACGGTCTCGGTGCCGATCCACTCGATCAGCGCATCGATGTCGGCGTAGGACGCCATGTTCGCGGGCACAACCCACAGGGCTGCACCGGCACGAGCGTGGCGGGCGTACAGGTCCTTGTAGAACCCGAGCCGCTTCGAGTCGAGACGCGAGGTCGTGACGATCACCGTCGCGCCGCCGCCGAGCAGCTTCGCCGCGACCGCGGCGCCGATGCCGCCCTTGCTGGCGCCGGTGACGAGTGCGACCTCGGCGGCGTACTCGGCGTCGCCGGTGTCCTCGGCGGCCGACGCGATGCGGCCGTAGGTCTCGGCGAGCACCGTACGACCGGCGTCGGTGGCCTTGCGACCCCAGAACTCGGCGTGCGCGGCGACCGTGCGGCCGGCGCCCTCGAACCGATCCACGTCGAGTTGCTCCCCGAGCCAGATCCGGGCGAGATCCTCACGCGCGGTGGCCCAGCGGTCGTCGATCAGTACGGCCTTGCGGGCGTCGAACGCCGGCGCGACCTGTCGCGGCCAGTCGGAACCGAGTTCCGCCGAGACCAGCTCGACGAGTTCGTCGTCGGCCTTGTCGGCCAGACCCGAAACCTGCTCGTTCAGGCCGAGCTGCTCGAGCACCAGGCGAGCGGCGCTCGCCAGCACACCGTCGCGGCCGGTGATCTGCTCGGTGAACTCGCCGAGCGCCGCAGCGTCGACGGTCGCGCCGCCGCCACCACCGGCGGACGGCATCGACACGGAGATTCCGCGGCGCGAGCCGACCGACTGCACAGCCGCATCGATCAGGGTATCGACGGCAGCGGTGTCGGCGAGCGCACCCTGCGAGAGGCCACCGAGATCACCGCCGCGGATGGACGAACCGTCACGGCTGCCGAGAGCCACCTCGGCGGTCACATGCTGGGTCCAGCCCTCGCCGAGACCCCACACCTTCGTGACGCGGTCGGCGACGTAGCCGGGACGCTTGCCCGACGGGCCGAACACCTTGCGCAGGTGATCGTTGATCGAGTCGGTCAGCACCGGGCCGAACGGGCGGTACGTGCGGGCCAGTCGGTCGACCGTGCCGGCCAGCGCGCCCATGTCCGCATCCGCGGCACCGTCGATCGCGCCGAGCGACAGCTCGGAACCGAGGTCGACGAGCAGCTGGTTACGGCGCGAGGACACACCGTCGCACAGGGCCTCGATCGTGTCGGCGGGGCCGATCTGGTCGGGGCGCAGCTTGGTCCACAGGGCGATGAGCACCTTGGTGGCATCGGCGGCCTTGAATGCGATGTCGTCGGGTGTCGGACCGCCGGTCGGCGCGGCCGGAGCCGCGGCGGGTGCAGCAGCAGCAGCCGGAGCGGCAGCGGGCGCCTCGGACGCGACGGGCTCGTCGTCCTCGACCGGAGCCGGATCGACATCCGTCGAGTACACGACCGACGCCTCACGCTCGATGTTGAGCACCTCGACCGGCTGACCGAAACGGCCCGGCAACTTCAGGGTCTGCGACGCCAGGTTCGCGACCGTCGGGGCGGCACCGAGACCGACCTCGACGAACCGCTCCACACCGAGACCACCGTCGGCCTCGTCGGCGAACAGCAGGTCCTGCGTCTCGATCCAGCGGACCGGCGACGCGAACTGCCAGGCGAGGAGCTCGGCGAGCACCACGCGGCACAGCTGCGAGGGGTCGGCCGACCACGTGTCGAAGTCCGCGAGGACCGCGGCGAGCGGCTCGGACGGCACCAGGTCCGCGATCTCCTGGATGAACTCACGACCCAGGTTGAACGGCTTGGGCACCAGGTTCGGGATGTAGCGGCCCAGCAGGATGTTCGGGTCGATCTGCTCGGGCAGCAGGTGCAGCAGCCGCTCGCGGAAATCGTCCACCCCGCCGCGCAGAACGGTCGAGTGGAACGGCACGTCGATGCCCGGAACCAGGATGAAGGCGCGCTTGCCACCGAACTCGGCGACCTTGCGCTCGATCACGGACTCGAGGGCTTCGAGACCGGCAACCGTGCCGGCGATCGCGTACTGCGAACCGCGCAGGTTCAGGTTCACGATCTCCAGGAACTCACCGGACTCGGCTCCGACCTCGGCGACGAACGCCTGCAGGTCCTCGTCGGCAACACCGAACTGCGACGGCCGGATCGCGGCCATGCGGTAGTTCGAGCGGCCCTGCGCATCGCGCGGCACCAGAGCGTGCATCGCCGAACCACGCTGGAAGACGACTTCGAGCACCGCCTCGAGCGGCAGCACACCGGCGACCGCGGCGAGCGCGTTGTACTCACCGACCGAGTGGCCGGCCAGAAGCGCGCCCTCGACGAACGCGCCGGCCTCACGCAGCTCGGCGACCTGCGCGACACCGAGCGTCGCCATCGCGACCTGGGTGAACTGCGTCAGGTGCAGCACACCGTCGGGGTGCTTGTGGGTGACACCGCGGGCCTTGAGCACCGTCGGGTTGTCGCGTACCACGGCCAGGATCGAGAAGCCGAGAGCGCTACGAGTGTGCTTGTCCGCGCGGTCCCAGATCTCGCGGGCAGCCTTACTGCGGGCGCGGGCGTCGAGGCCCATGCCCGGACGCTGGATGCCCTGCCCCGGGAACGCGTAGACAGTGCGCGGAGCGGCGATGCGGCCGGTGGCGACCATGACCAGGTCACCGTCGACGCGGCAGCCGACCTCGACGATCTCGGCACCACGATCGGTGCCGACACGGTCGACGCGCACATCGATCTTCGCGCCCGGCCGGACCATGCCCAGGAAACGGGTGGTCCACGACGTCAGGCGACGAACCGGCAGCTTTCCGTCGGTCTCGACAGCGGTGACGACCTGCTGAGCGGCAGCCGACAGCCACATGCCGTGGACGATCGGGGTGCCCAGACCGGCCAGCAGCGCGGCGTTGTCGGAGGTGTGGATCGGGTTGTGGTCGCCCGACACCTTCGCGAAGGCACTCATGTCGGTCGGGGCGACGATCACCGCATCCCGGCGACGGCGACGCGGGGTGTCGGTGGCGTCCTCGGACAGAGCACCGCCCGCGCGCACCGGATCGGCCAGCTCCGCGGCACCGACGCGTCCGCGGATCGCGAACCGCTCGATCAACGTCGCAACGTCGGATCGTCCTGCGCCACTTCCGTTGTCGGCGTTGATCTCGACGTGCACCTCGACGACACGACCCAGGTCGGTGTCGGCGACATTCTTCACCTCGGCCTTGACACCGAGGATGGACGGATCGGTGGGCAGACCGTTCTTCACGTCGATCGCGTGATCGAGGTGAACCAGGTCGAGCATGCCTTCGATGACCGAAGCGCTTTCGTCGGTGCGTGCGGCACCGAGCGCTGCGAACACCGCAGGCCAGCACGCGCCGACGAGGACGTCCGGCACACCGTTGCCGCTCGGAGTCAGGTTCTCGGGCAGCCCGGAACCGGTGACACCGGCGTGATCGGCGCTCTTCTCGGGCAGCCAGCCCAGCGTGATGCGGGCGGCACCCTTCTTCACCACCGGAAGATCCTGGCCGGCAGCGACACCGAGCAGCGCCGACATCGCGGCATCCGCGGCGGCTTCGGTCACGACAGGAGCACCACCGGTGCTCACCGACGCGGGGACATCGATACGGATCTCGACGGTCTTGTCGCGGGCCAGCGGCACCCGCAGGCCGACGTGCTCGTGGTCGAGGACGGTCAGCGTCGCACCGGTGGGGCTGTGCACAGCTCCGGTCTCCGACTCGCGCGTCCACTCGGCCAGGTCGCCGAGACGATGCACCGGGTTGCGGGTCTGGCGGCCCGCCCACGACACGTCCGGCGACGACAGCACGGCGTCGAGCAGACCCGTCGCGAGGTCGAGGTGGCGGCGGGCCACCACCGGCAGGGGCTCGGCACCGGCCGCGACGAGCTCGTCGACCGTGGCCTTCTCGAAGCGGTCCAGCAGCTCACCGATCGGCTCGTCCGCCCGGGTGATGCCGGCGACGGCGACGGTGCCCGGGATCACGCAGACCTGATCGGCCGTGTAGCGCGGATCGTGGGCCTGCCACAGCGAATCCGAACGCCACCAGCGGCGCACATCCTGATCCACGACGGGCACGAAGTTCACCGGCTTGCCCGGGGTCTTGCACAGCGACACGAAGAACGGCACATCCGCGGGATGCAGCACCACATCATCGGCGTCCGGGAACTGCGCGGCGAGCGCCTTCAGCGCAGCGTGCGGGCGCTCGAGCGTCGCGTCGTCGGCGAACAGGGTCGGGATCGGGCCACGATCCTCCGGATGCAGGCGGGCCTCGGCGCGCTGCAGCATCTCGCGGAACCGCTCTCGCCA